>NZ_JBBYGR010000022.1:0-41961 GCF_038405005.1 Xanthomonas sp. JL1
TGGGCTGAGCGCACGTTCTGCGGGTGCACCCGCGCGGCCATGGGCTCCACGCTCTTGCGCCCTCCAGGCAGTAGCAACCCTTTCAGGTACCAGTGTGCGGGCTGTTTGCGATCCGCATGGGACAGGGCGGCAGCAACTACTTCCCCGTACTGTTCAAAACGCACTTCCAGTGACCTATTCAACACAGCTCTCCCACGCGGCCTGAAGGTCTTCCAATAGTGGCACAAAGATACGATTATTTGTAACACAGTGGAACTAATGGAAGACGCAATTACTCACCGGCCATAATCCTTTTTGGAGTACGTGGCTTTAGCCGCAAGGCAGGCTGCTCGATAAGATGCCAAGAAATCCAGGCCAATAGCCCAGTAATCGTGAGTGCTAGCGCGAGGCTTGTATTAAACGAAATACTTTCACCCCAAAGCCAAAATAGAGTTTGCTGCACTGGGAAAGCATAAATGTAAATACCGTAGGACATGTCACCGAAGCGGCCGAATCTTCTCATAATTGGAAAAGACAAGTTCCCCAAGACTACAAAGAAGAAAGGCGTAAACAAGAAGACCGCGATCAACTGATGGTCGTTTTGAAAAAGCAGCAAAAATGCTGTCATAACCACCAAAAAACTTGGAATAATTCGATTCCAACTCGACCATATCTCGCGAAAGTAGTGCAAGAGAACACCAGAGAAGAAGAAAGTGGCGAATTCTATTTCATGTACTCTTCCACCACCAGCCCGGAATACATTTTCAGCGTCATGATAGCCATAGTAATAAACAGCTAAGGCTGCCGTGGCAGCTAGAAGCACCCAGCGCCAGCGCAATACACCAATTACTCCTAGAATGGCGAGGTAGCCATAGCAATGCACCTCTATTGGAATAGTCCAAAGCACCCCGTTGGGAATATAAGGAACCGCACTATCTGGAAACACACCTTGCAAAAATGGCTGCACTTGAAACAGCATGGTTTTGAAATAAGTCCAAGTTAACTCATTTAAGAAGTATTCCTTAAGAGAAAGCGTCGTAACAGCTGGCCCGAGTAAAAATGCACACAAAATAAGGACGCAAAGCATACCCGGCCAGATACGAAGCAATCGCCGATAAGTGAAACGGACAAGACTAGGATCACGCTGCCAACTCTGCGCAACTAAAAAACCACTAATCGAAAAGAAAATAAAGACCCCATAACCACCCAAGGTCTGGAATTGAAGTACCAGTGGTTCTGGCAGCTTGGCCAAAGCAAAATGATGGCTCACCAGCACGCTGGTAGCGGCAACAATGCGAATAAAATCAAAATTATTACTGCGGTGAGCCAACTCAGACTGAGCCATAGTATCTATACTCGCTCAGGATAATTACTGGTTCGGGTGTTAGTAACATTGGCGAATTCAGACTTCAACGCGGTAGCGAGAGCGCCAGAATCATACAAATTGACGGCAGTTGGGTCTTGACCGAAAAACTTGCGGATCTCCTGTCCCAGGTTCCGGCGACTCACCTGCATATCGAGCCTGAAGCCTCTGAATACCGCCTGTATATGATCATTAGCACCGTTTGGTGATAGCAAAATATTAACTTCGTCTTCGTTAGTCCGGTCGCGCCCAATCCAACCCACGTCTATCGAATAGCCAAATTGTTTACCAGCACTCCGCACAATATGAGAGATTGCATCATCATGCGCGCGCGAAAGCACGCCTGAGTGCACAAACGCTTCTACCTGATTGCGAAATTGAGGATAGCGAAGGTCGATGATGGCTTCATTTGCAGGCACGGTCGTTGCATTCGAGGAAACCAGACCTGCATCCAAATTCGATCCACGTCCGTGATGAAAAACATAAGTCCCAGGAGCCAACGCAATCCGATAGCCGGCTGCAAGGCTACGTAGGCTCCAATCGGTCTCCTCGCAATAGCCACGCCCGAAGCAGGGATCCATGATTCCCACCTTGCGAACAACATCAGTAGAAATCAAGATACAAAAAGAAATACCTGCGGGGATATCCATAACCGCGTCACCGAAATGACCTGCCAAAGTAGCATGCATCCAGTCAACTACATTCTGATCATGCAGATAACGATTAGGATCTTCGTTAGGCAACGAATATAGAGAAACGTTGTTCGACCAAGCAGTCACCGAACCCACATTATTTTGACGGGACGCTCGCAACATCTGTCCCATTAAGTCTCGGGGGTACAATGGATCCCATTCGTTCGCGCACGCCAAGTCCTGCCCGCGAGCTTCTGCCCGGCCCCCAACCGGATAGGGTTCAGCCGACTGCAGATCGGGGGGGGGCTCCGCCTGCTGGCGGCCCCCTGGATGGCTTGCCCGCTCGGCGGACGATGTCCCGGACCCGGCTGCCATCTCCCCCTGCGCCCTCGCCTGCGTTCTCGGCGGGCAGCTTCAGCGATCTGCTCCGTCAGTTCGATCCGTCGCTTCTTGATACATCGCTTCTTGATTCGATGCCTGCCGTCGGCACGCCGCATACAGCGGCTGCCCCAGCAGAGTGCGATGAGGTGCAATCGGGTCTGCGTGCAGCCGATGACCCGCCACCCACCGTGCGTGTCGCTGTCACTGCCGCGCGGCCGCCGCGCGCCAAGCCGGCCCCGCGACGGCGTGCGGCGCAACCCTCCGACGCTTCGCCGGCCGCGCAGGTGGATCTACGCACGCTCGGCTACAGTCAGCAGCAGCAAGAGAAGATCAAACCGAAGGTGCGTTCGACAGTGGCGCAGCACCACGAGGCACTGGTGGGCCATGGGTTTACACACGCGCACATCGTTGCGCTCAGCCAACACCCGGCAGCGTTAGGGACCGTTGCTGTCACGTATCAGGACATAATCAGGGCGTTGCCAGAGGCGACACACGAAGACATCGTTGGCGTCGGCAAACAGTGGTCCGGCGCACGCGCCCTGGAGGCCTTGCTCACGGAGGCGAGGGAGTTGAGAGGTCCGCCGTTACAGTTGGACACAGGCCAACTTCTCAAGATTGCAAAACGTGGCGGCGTGACCGCAGTGCAGGCAGTGCATGCATGGCGCAATGCACTGACGGGTGCCCCCCTGAACCTGACCCCGGACCAAGTGGTGGCCATCGCCAGCAATATTGGCGGCAACCAGGCGCTGGAGACGGTACAGCGGCTGTTGCCGGTACTGTGCCAGGACCATGGCCTGACCCCGGACCAGGTCGTGGCCATCGCCAGCCATGGCGGCAAGCAGGCGCTGGAGACGGTGCAGCGGCTGTTGCCGGTGCTGTGCCAGGACCATGGCCTGACCCCGGACCAGGTGGTGGCCATCGCCAGCAATATTGGCGGCAAGCAGGCGCTGGAGACGGTGCAGCGGCTGTTGCCGGTGCTGTGCCAGGCCCATGGCCTGACCCCGGCCCAGGTGGTGGCCATCGCCAGCAATAACGGCGGCAAGCAGGCGCTGGAGACGGTGCAGCGGCTGTTGCCGGTGCTGTGCCAGGCCCATGGCCTGACCCCGGACCAGGTGGTGGCTATCGCCAGCAATAACGGCGGCAAGCAGGCGCTGGAGACGGTGCAACGGCTGTTGCCGGTGCTGTGCCAGGCCCATGGCCTGACCCCGGACCAAGTGGTGGCCATCGCCAACAATAACGGCGGCAAGCAGGCGCTGGAGACGGTGCAGCGGCTGTTGCCGGTGCTGTGCCAGGACCATGGCCTGAGTCCGGACCAGGTGGTGGCCATCGCCAACAATAACGGCGGCAAGCAGGCGCTGGAGACGCTGCAGCGGCTGTTGCCGGTGCTGTGCCAGACCCATGCCCTGACCCCGGACCAGGTGGTGGCCATCGCCAACAATAACGGCGGCAAGCAGGCGCTGGAGACGGTGCAGCGGCTGTTGCCGGTGCTGTGCCAGGACCATGGCCTGACCCCGGACCAGGTGGTGGCCATCGCCAGCCACGATGGCGGCAAGCAGGCGCTGGAGACGGTGCAGCGGCTGTTGCCGGTGCTGTGCCAGGACCATGGCCTGACCCCGGACCAAGTGGTGGCCATCGCCAGCAATATTGGCGGCAAGCAGGCGCTGGAGACGGTGCAGCGGCTGTTGCCGGTGCTGTGCCAGGACCATGGCCTGACCCCGGACCAGGTGGTGGCCATCGCCAGCAATAGTGGCGGCAAGCAGGCGCTGGAGACGGTGCAGCGGCTGTTGCCGGTGCTGTGCCAGGACCATGGCCTGACCCCGGACCAGGTGGTGGCCATCGCCAGCCATGGCGGCGGCAAGCAGGCGCTGGAGACGGTGCAGCGGCTGTTGCCGGTGCTGTGCCAGGACCATGGCCTGACCCCAGACCAGGTCGTGGCCATCGCCAGCCACGATGGCGGCAAGCAGGCGCTGGAGACGGTGCAGCGGCTGTTGCCGGTGCTGTGCCAGGCCCATGGCCTGACCCCGAACCAGGTGGTGGCCATCGCCAGCAATATTGGCGGCAAGCAGGCGCTGGAGACGGTGCAACGGCTGTTGCCGGTGCTGTGCCAGGACCATGGCCTGACCCCGGACCAGGTCGTGGCCATCGCCAGCAATGGCGGCAAGCAGGCGCTGGAGACGGTGCAGCGGCTGTTGCCGGTGCTGTGCCAGGCTCATGGCCTGACCCCGGACCAAGTGGTGGCCATCGCCAGTAATAGTGGCGGCAAGCAGGCGCTGGAGACGGTGCAGCGGCTGTTGCCGGTGCTGTGCCAGGACCATGGCCTGACCCCGAACCAAGTGGTGGCCATCGCCAGCAATATTGGCGGCAAGCAGGCGCTGGAGACGGTGCAGCGGCTGTTGCCGGTGCTATGCCAGGACCATGGCCTGACCCCGGACCAGGTGGTGGCCATCGCCAGCAATATTGGCGGCAAGCAGGCGCTGGAGACGGTGCAGCGGCTGTTGCCGGTGCTGTGCCAGGACCATGGCCTGACCCTGGACCAGGTGGTGGCCATCGCCAGCCACGATGGCGGCAAACAGGCGCTGGAGACGGTGCAGCGGCTGTTGCCGGTGCTGTGCCAGGCCCATGGCCTGACCCCGGACCAGGTCGTGGCCATCGCCAGCCACGATGGCGGCAAGCAGGCGCTGGAGACGGTGCAGCGGCTGTTGCCGGTGCTGTGCCAGGCCCATGGCCTGACCCTGGACAAGGTGGTGGCCATCGCCAGCAATGGCGGCAAGCAGGCGCTGGAGACGGTGCAGCGGCTGTTGCCGGTGCTGTGCCAGGACCATGGCCTGACCCCGAACCAGGTGGTGGCCATCGCCAGCAATAGTGGCGGCAAGCAGGCGCTGGAGACGGTGCAGCGGCTGTTGCCGGTGCTGTGCCAGGACCATGGCCTGACCCCGAACCAGGTGGTGGCCATCGCCAGCAATGGCGGCAAGCAGGCGCTGGAGAGCATTGTTGCCCAGTTATCTCGCCCTGATCCGGCGTTGGCCGCGTTGACCAACGACCACCTCGTCGCCTTGGCCTGCCTCGGCGGACGTCCTGCCCTGGATGCAGTGAAAAAGGGATTGCCGCACGCGCCGGAATTGATCAGAAGAATCAATCGCCGCATTCCCGAACGCACGTCCCATCGCGTTCCCGACCTCGCGCACGTGGTTCGCGTGCTTGGTTTTTTCCAGAGCCACTCCCACCCAGCGCAAGCATTCGATGACGCCATGACGCAGTTCGAGATGAGCAGGCACGGCTTGGTACAGCTCTTTCGCAGAGTGGGCGTCACCGAATTCGAAGCCCGCTACGGAACGCTCCCCCCAGCCTCGCAGCGTTGGGACCGTATCCTCCAGGCATCAGGGATGAAAAGGGCCAAACCGTCCCCTACTTCAGCTCAAACACCGGATCAGGCGTCTTTGCATGCATTCGCCGATTCGCTGGAGCGTGACCTTGATGCGCCTAGCCCAATGCACGAGGGAGATCAGACAGGGGCAAGCAGCCGTAAACGGTCCCGATCGGATCGTGCTGTCACCGGCCCCTCCGCACAGCAATCTTTCGAGGTGCGCGTTCCCGAACAGCGCGATGCGCTGCATTTGCCCCTCAGCTGGAGGGTAAAACGCCCGCGTACCAGGATCGGGGGCGGCCTCCCGGATCCTGGTACGCCCATCGCTGCCGACCTGGCAGCGTCCAGCACCGTGATGTGGGAACAAGATGCGGCCCCCTTCGCAGGGGCAGCGGATGATTTCCCGGCATTCAACGAAGAGGAGCTCGCATGGTTGATGGAGCTATTGCCTCAGTCAGGCTCAGTCGGAGGGACGATCTGAGAACATCTGAATTACTAATAACGACATAGTCGTAACCTCGCTTAACAGCCGTCAGCATTCCTAGACTGACATTGCGCGGGATACCGAGGTTGCGAGGAGTACAGTAATACATTACGCCACGCTCCTTACAGAACGCAGACAGCTCCTCACTCCAGCCGGGCTCGGGACTCGCGTCATCCAGGACTAATACATCTATTTGTGCTTCCTGCTGATCTAGGCGCAGCGCACTTTTGATTGCGGCAGGTACGAATGCCCGCCCGTTATACACCGTGATGCAATGAAGAATACGAGGACGGTCCATTACAGACACCGACGCAGCTTACTGCTAAACATCGAAGCAAACTTCACCAAACGCGATGCACGTATCTGCGCATAACGATTATGGACATCGTCGTAGCCCTCAAAATTGGTGACTGAGTACGAAATGGGCGCTGCACCGATACGTAAGCGCTCCAATTCCGATCGAGTCTGGATCAGCTCCCGACTCATAGAGGTCAGACGCGAAGTGAGGTCCATCACGCGTGCATTGGCTACTTCGAAGTCAATGAGTGCTTGTTCAAGCGATATTTGATCAAGGTCAGTCGTATTCATATTTTAAACCTCTGGAAATATTAGTTTCGCGGCGCGGACGCAAGCGTTTGACGGTACGCCACGGTCAGATCGGCTGCAGTCGCACTCCAAACGAGGCGCCCACCGCTAGCAAGGACACGCTTGATATTTTTTCCGGCCAACTGGGGATCTTGCAATAACTGCTGGCAATGATCCGCCATGCGCAACGGATCCCAATCCTGAGGAAGTTCTGGCGAATCTATTAGCTCCCTAAGTGGGCCGAAGCTCACATGCGCCGTTGGGGTTCCCATAGAAGCAGCCTCAAACGGGACGAGGCCGAAGCCTTCCGCTGAGGTTGGATACAACACGATGCTGGCATGCCGCAATAACCAGTTCCTGACCGCACTACTTACATCTGGCATTATTACAAGTTGCTCTTCGTCAGCGCCCCAGCGGGCGACTGCTTCTTCTTGCCGAGAGCTTCCCTTGGCGACCACTGCACCAGCCATAACTAAGGCGATATTGTGGCCGCGTCGACGCAACTCTTTCCAAGCCAGGATAGCCAGGTCACGATTCTTATGGCTATAGCTCGCACCCAGTACCAACAAAAACTGCGCGGCAACCAGCCCCTTTTCGACGAGTGCCGGAGGCACTTTCTCCACATCTGTATCAGTCAGGTGGTCACCGCCGTTCTTCACCACATAAATTCGCTGGAGCTCAACCGCCAAACGCTCATCAATGATCGACTCGGAAGTATCATCAGAGATCGCCACGATAGCGTCAGAACGACCTGCGGCGATTTCGATGTTCCTCCGATATTCTAGCCAACGTTGACCTGTCTCATGATAGCTGCCGACGCGATAGGCAATAAGATCCTGCAAGGTAACAACAATGCGTTTGGACAGTTGACGCCAACGCTCCCAGGGAATCTGCCGATCTGGCTGGAAAGGACGATGCAAAATATCGACCTGTTCAGCTCCATGAAACATTAGATCAGTGGCATCGCAGATAGTCAGTTTTGATTGCAGAAGTAGGTCACGCGCATATGCGGGTAATATTCCATTAGGCACAGCAAGCACCACCCGACTAATATCGTCACGCTTTAGCAGTGAGCGAACTAGCGCCAATGTTTGCACCTGTGTTCCCATCTCCATCGGACCCAAGCAGGAACCATCAATCAGAACGCGTAACCCTTGAATCTTGCTACGTGCGACATCCAGCGCGATTGCCAAAGCGCCTACTTTTGACGAACGTAGATGATCGTGCAATGCAGGAAAAGAGCCGTCATGCGCATGTAAGCGCTGTCGCGATCGAGGGTCATCACTTGCTTCAGTTGGGGCTCCGACGCTGCTCCACTGTGTAGTAACGTAAGAGCCCGCATCAAGCACGTGCCTAAAACCACGTCGTGCTGTCCTTAGAGCGAACTCGGCTAAGGATTCTGAAGGATTGGAGTCGCTTTCCGGATCGAATCCACCGACGGCTCTGATTACGCGCGCATTGACCAACACCACTGCACCTACTGGAACCTGTAGTGATACCGGGCCACTGTCAGGCGACGCATCACGAAGCGTTCTACAGACACCAGACTCATCCATTCCAGGAATCCCATAGGGAGTCGGCGAATTGCGATGCGGAAAACTCAGTGCACCAGCAGCATTGGATAGAAACGAAACGGTCCCAATACGCTGGTCATTCTGCATCCATTCTAATGCTCGATCTAGGAGTTCCACCGGCACTACAACAGGCGAAACAGCGATCAAAATAGCTTCTATTGAGGAGCGTTCGCTGATGATAGCGGTAACGGCTGCCGACAATGTCCAAGCCGCGCTGATCCGCGCCTTACTGCCGTTAAAATCGCGGGAAGCACTGACATTGTCCCAAGCAACGATTTCACACTCGCAGCTGCCTCTCAGTTCCAACAATGACCGCACTGAGTCTATCCAATCCCGTGGAGCACCAGTCATCGCAGCCACAGAGACAACGCCCACCTCTTCTTTTTGCGTTTTCTCGTCAAACGAATTCATGCATAGCCCCGAGCGATCAGCCACTCGCCGACACGATTGGCGCCTTCCTGAAAATTTATACGAGCCTGCACACCAAGAGACTGTTCGAGAGGAGCACCATCCGCTACCGCCCAGCGCACATCGCCATCACGAAATTTCCCGCTGATTTGCGGATCCGGCGCACCGTGCATAGCAGCGATCGACTTTGCAGCCTCGGCGATCGTAGTAACGACGCCGCTACCAACATCTAGCGTACGCAAGCCAGCGGGTGGCTGACGCAGACCTGCCATCAAGGCGACTACTACATCATCGATAAAGACGAAATCACGCCCGATTTCGCCATCCTCATAAATTTCTAGCGTCTGGGCTTTCCGCGCCATACGATGAAACAGCGTGATAATACCCGTGTATGAATTGAATGGCGATTGGCCGGGGCCATAGACATTCTGAAGCCGGAATACCGACAGCGGAACCTGCATGGCGCCACACCACGCAGCAAGAATATGTTCTTGAGCAAGCTTAGTTGCTCCATATACGCTAGTGGGATTAGGAAAAACAGTATCCGCACGGTGCGACAACGGGGAAGCAGCCCCCCTACCAGACGGCGATAGTGGATTCCACTGTGAACGCGCCAGCACTTCATGCGAACGTGGCGGTGGATAAAAGGTTGTGCCATTTGCATCCAACCATGCACCTTCACCGTAAACAGCTCGGCTAGACGCAAGCAAAACATGTTCAGGAACTAGTTTGCGTGCGGAAAACGCATCTAGCATTGCGGTGGTGCCTACCACGTTTACGTGTGCATGACGAGTGGCCTCGGTCAATGACTGACCGGTCCCTGTCTCCGCAGCCAAGTGGACGACAATGGTCGGCTGCCAATTTTCGAGCACTTGGCCCCAGGTGTTTTCTTCGGTAACGTCGCCAATGTGCAGGTGCGCCGCCTCGTCAAGCACCTCTGGTCGCTTGGACTCAGCATGAATCTGTGGATGAAGATTATCGATCGCAACTACTGGCAGACCAAATGCTTTGAGCTGGCCAGATAGCGCGCATCCGATGAAGCCGGCTCCACCGGTAACAATTACTGCCTTCTCCATTTTCGAATTTCCTGTATTTGTATTTTATCTTGCATCAAGCACGTAGCAGCAACAAATCTGCTTGCGCCATGGGACCGGCGGAACTGCAATAGCGCAGAATTTCCGCGTTGCTTGCCTCGTTCAACTGCCCATTTCTAATAAGCAAAATACGAAAGCCAAGTGATCGATAAACATCCAACACCATATCGGGCGCAAAATGCTCAGCAACGGCGAGATCGGGCCCGAACTCTACAACAATCCTGATACTTGGCGATCGACGAATGACGCCAACCATTCCACGTATCACGTCTAGTTCGGCACCCTGCACATCAATTTTTACAATACTCGCGTTCAGATCAGGATATAGCTCATCCAGGCTAATGAGAGGCGCCACAGTACTCGCAAAATTTCCTTCTACACCACGGGTGTCACCTAGATTATTAACCGCTGTTTCCAGCGCCACTGTCCCACGACTGGATCCAAGCGCGCATGAATGGAGCTGGATGCGGGCACCATAAGTCCAAGCATTGAGCGCAAGAACGTCGTGAATAAGCGGTTGCGGCTCGAAGGCATACGTCTTCAGACTCGGAAAGTGCTTAGACAACAGGCACGAGAAATAACCGACGTTAGCGCCAATATCGATGAATAAGCCGTCCTTATGGCTTGCACAACACTCCAGAAGGACCTGACCGACATGCGGATCCCAGCGACCACTATTGCGCGCATACTCGCGCATCACTTGGTCTGCTACCGGAAACCAAAGTTCCCCAGCATCCGTGGCCACTCGCTCTAGCGGCCAATTACTGGTTCCCCGCGGTATCGTAGTAGGCCTTGTATTTGAAAAATTCTTTAGCACAAACTACCTCCAGCAACAGATACAGCACCATATAACAATAAACGCCTCAATTTTGATTCACCAACGCCCGCTCCAAATCCCCACGCAAATCCCCAAGATCCTCGATTCCCACGCTCAACCGCACCAGCGCATCGCTGATGCCGAGCTGCTCGCGGCGGGCAACGGGGATGGAGGCGTGCGTCATGACGGCGGGATGGTTCACCAGGCTTTCAACACCACCGAGCGATTCGGCCAGGGTGAACAGCTCGGTCTTCTCGCAGAAACGCTTGGCTGCGTCGAAGCCGCCCTTGAGGACGATGGAGACGATGCCGCCGAAGCCGGACATCTGGCGTTTCGCGAGCACATGCTGCGGGTGCGAGGCCAGGCCGGGGTAGATCACCTTTTCGATGGCGGGGTGCGTTTCCAGCCATTGCGCCAGCGCCAGGGCATTTTCGCAGTGCGCGCGCATGCGCAGCGGCAAGGTCTTCAATCCGCGTAGCGCGAGGAAGCTGTCGAACGGGCCTTGCACGCCACCGATGGAGTTCTGCAGGAACGCCATCTGCTCGGCGAGCTCGGCGTTGTCGCCCACCACCGCAATGCCGCCCACCATGTCCGAGTGGCCGTTGAGGTACTTGGTGGCCGAGTGCACGACGAGGTCGGCGCCCAGGCTGAGCGGGCGCTGCAGCATCGGCGAGGCAAAGGTGTTGTCGACCACGGTCAACAGGCCATGCTTGCGCGCGATCACCGCAATGGCGGCGATGTCGACCAGCTTGAGCATCGGGTTGGTCGGCGTTTCGATCCACACCATCTTGGTGTCTGCGCGGATCGCCGCCTTAAACGCGGCCGGGTCGGTCAGGTCGACGAAACTGAAATCCAGGCCGGCGGTGCGACGGCGCACGCGCTCGAACAGGCGGAAGGTGCCGCCGTACAGATCGTCCATCGCCACCACGTGGCTGCCGGCATCCAGCAACTCCATCACGGTGGAAGTGGCAGCCATGCCGGAGGCGAACGCGAACGCGCGCGTGCCGCCTTCCAGTGCGGCCACGCAGCGCTCGTAGGCGAACCGCGTCGGGTTATGTGTGCGCGAATACTCAAATCCCTGGTGTTCGCCGGGGCTGGATTGCGCATACGTGGACGTGGCGTAGATCGGCGGCATCACTGCGCCGGTGCTGGGATCCGGCGACTGCCCTCCATGGATCGCCAGCGTTGCAAGCGACAGCGCGCGATCGCCGTCATGGCTATGAGTGGTGCGGTTGGACATGGAGGTTCCCGGAAAAAGTGGGCGATTGTAACAAGCGGGTCTGAATGGCCCGTGCCGCGCGTCTCATCGAAACGCGCGGCTGCACGGGATTCACTGCACGCGACGGCGCAGGTAGTTGAGCAGGTCGATGCGGGTGATCAGGCCAAGAAACTGCTTGCCGTTCATGACGATGGCGACCTGGCCGCGGTCGAACACCGGCAACAGCGCTTCGATGGGCGATGCGACGTCCAGACGATCCAGCTTGCTCACCATGGCGGTGGAGATCGGGTCGCGGAAGCGCGCCTCGTCGCCATAGACATGCAGCAGCACGTCGCTCTCGTCGACGATGCCGACCAATTCGCCATCGTCGATCACCGGCAGCTGCG
The DNA here is from genome assembly GCF_038405005.1 of Xanthomonas sp. JL1. NCBI lineage: Bacteria > Pseudomonadati > Pseudomonadota > Gammaproteobacteria > Lysobacterales > Lysobacteraceae > Xanthomonas > Xanthomonas sp. JL1. The sequence goes on from NZ_JBBYGR010000022.1 coordinate 12,287, forward strand.
ACACATCGTACAGTTTCATGCGCTGGTAGGCGGTGGTCAGCAGATCCTTCGGGCCCACCACCACGGTGTCGCGCTTGTTGTACGGGCGAAGGATCAGGTCGCGCAGATCGCCGTATTGCGGGCGCTCCAAAAAGCCGTTGTCGAGCATCCAGTAGTCGTTGTACATCTTCGACAGATACTTGTTGCCGGTATCGCAGACGAACACCAGCACGCGCTTGGGCGTGGTCTGCTCGCGGCAATACTTCAGCGCCGCGGCCAGCAAGGTGCCGGTGGACGAGCCGCCGAGGACGCCCTCTTTGGCCAGCAATTCGCGCGCGGTGTGGAAGCTTTCCGCATCGCTGATGGAATAGGCCTTCTTGACGCGCGAAAAGTCGGAGATGTCCGGCAAGAAGTCTTCGCCGATGCCTTCGACCAGCCAGCTGCCCGACTTTTCGCTGACCGTGCCTTCTTCGATGTACTGGGTCAGGATCGAGCCGACCGGGTCGGCCAGCACCAGTTCGGTGTGCGGCGAGGCGCTGGCGAAGGCGCGCGACAGGCCAGTCATGGTGCCGGAGCTGCCGCAGCCGAACACGATGGCGTCCAGCTGGCCGTCCATCTGCGCCAGGATCTCCGGGCCGGTGCCGAATTCGTGCGCGGCCGGGTTGTCCGGGTTGCCGAACTGGTTGATGAAGTAGGCCCCCGGCGTTTCGGCAGCGATCTTGGCGGCCAGGTCCTGGTAGTACTCCGGGTGGCCCTTGGCCACATCCGAGCGGGTCAGCACCACGTTGGCGCCCATGGCCTTGAGATTGAAGATCTTCTCGCGGCTCATCTTGTCCGGCACCACCAGGATCAACTGGTAGCCCTTCTGCTGCGCCACCAGGGCCAAGCCCAGACCGGTGTTGCCGGCGGTGCCCTCCACCAGGGTGGCGCCGGGCGTGAGATCGCCGCGCTGCTCGGCCGCTTCGATCATCGACAGACCGATGCGGTCCTTGATCGATCCGCCAGGATTACTCGCCTCCAGCTTGAGGAACAGCTCGCAGACGCCGGTGTCCAGGCGCTGGGCCTTGACGATCGGCGTGTTGCCAATCAGTTCGAGTACGGAGGAATGAATCGCCATCGGCATATCGTCGCTGCGCCACACGGGCTGGGCCGGTCATTATCCGACGAACAGCTGGGGAATGCGCATTCAGCCTTGAAACGATCATGCAGGCCGATGAAACGAACAAGCTCAACCACTGCGCAAACGTGCCACTGGACCGGAAACGCAGCACTGCAAACTAAAGACGCGGACGGTGGCAAGCCGACGAGGAGGCCGCCACCGCCCGCGGCGGTGAACTTGTTCTAACGGTGGGGAAGGATCAGTGCGTGAGCTGGTCGTACATCCGGGTGAGCTTTTCTTTGGCCTGCAACTTCTCGCGCTTCATCTGGCCCAAGGTGACGTCGTCGATCGGGAGCACCCCGAGTTCGGCATCCATGCATTTCTTGTTCAACAGCTTGTGACGTTGGTAGAGCTGCTTGAACTGGGGATCGGACTTCATCAATGCGTCGATTTCGGTCTGCGGTTGCCCTTCGAACATGGCGTTACCTCCTTCACTGAAACAAGAACGCCCCGGCCAGCAAAGGCACGGGGCGGAGCTTGGAAATGGAAGACCAACGCGTTGCACAGGCAGACACACGGGCGGAACCAGCAACAACCACTCCACCCTCTTGCATTGTTGCGTGCCTTTGCGTCACTGGCGCGGCCCTCCGTACTTCCCGGGCAGCGGAGTTGCTGCCCGGAGATACGACCCTACGCCGGTCGCGGAGGGGGTTCAAGACCGAAACAGCCACATTTGCCGTTCATTGTCGCAATTGGTGACTGCGGTTCAACCAAGCGTCATGCCCCGGTTAAAAGGCTTTAACTTCCAATCACTTGCCGTCAGGGCGCGACAACGACCTCGGCCGCACGGGTCTTGTTGGCCGCGCCTTTGGTACCGGTGACCTGCAGCCGCGAGGCCGCCACCCCGCCCGCCACCAAGGCATCGCGTAGTGCTTCGGCACGCTTCTTCGCGGTGGCTGCGTCGTTGTCGAACCCGACGATGCTGACCCGGCCCTTCTTGCCGATGTTCAGATATTCGGCCAAGGCCTTGGCCTGCCCGGCGGCATCGCCGGACAGCGCCGCCTTGCCACCGAAGGCGCCACTGCCCAGCGAGAACACTTCGCCACGGCTGTCGAACTTGGCAGCCGGCAACTTGGCCCCGGCCACCAGCTCGGCTTCCTCATGCGCCAGCTGTACTGCCTTCTGCTGGGCCGCGTTGAGCTTGGCGGTCTGCCTACCGGCCACGCTGGTCAGCGCCAGCTCGGCGTCCTGCCGGGCAAGCGCCTCCTGTTCGGCGGACTGGCGTGCCTGCTCGGCGGCCTCGGTCTGGATCTGCGCCTGCACGCGCAGACGTTCTGCCTCCTGGCGCGCACGCGCAGCGTCGCGGCGACTGGCTTCGATCAGCAAGTCGTTGCGCGTACCTTCCAGCCGGTCCAGCTCACGCCGTGCCAGCGCGGTACGGGCAGTGAGTTCGGCGATCTCGACCCGGCGATCGGCCAGAAACACCAGCTCGTCGCGGTCGCGCCGCTTGGCTTCGGCCAGCGCAGCGACGCTCTGCTGCGCCTGCAGCCGTTCGAAGCGGGCCAGCTCGTTGGTTTGCGGATCGTTTTGCAGCGCGGCCAGACGCCGGTTGAGCGCGTCGGCCTGCGGGTCGTCCTTGGCCGCCATCGCCAGCGGCGGCAACGCAGCCAGGCTCAAGACACCGAGATAGAGCAGTGGGCGCAGTTTCATCGGCCGCTCTCCCCGGTGTTGAGTGTGCTCTGCAACTGCGCCACTTCCTTCTTGCGCTGTTCCAGTTGGGCGGTGACCACCGCCTCTTCGCTGCGTGCCTTGGCCAGATCGGCGTCGGCAGCTGCGCGTAAAGCGATCTGGGGCACCTGCTTGCGCTGGCGCTTGTCAAGTTGCGCCTGCTGGGCCTGCATCAGTTCCTGGCGTGCCAGGTTGACCAGATCCGGGGCGTATTGGTCGGCATCGGCCTGCGTGGCGCGTTGCACGGCCTGTTCGGCAGCGGTGAGCTCCGGTGCCACCTGGGCGGCGGCCGGAGAGGAAAGAACGATGAAACAGGCGATGCCATACAGGGATCGCCGCAAGTATGCGAAGCTAGCCGTCATTAGGGGAGCCGTAGCGAGAAGTCTCGAGCACGGCCATTGTCGGAAGCCTGCGGCGGACTTGCAACGAGACGCTGCTGTTTGTTGGGGAACCATTGCGCATGGATATCGGCTACTTCCTGAAGCTGATGACCGAAAAGAATGCCTCGGACATGTTCTTGACCACCGGCGCGCCGGTGCACATCAAGATCGAAGGCAAGCTTTACCCGCTCGGCAATACGGGATTGCCGCCGGGGATGGTCAAGAAAATCGCTTACTCACTGATGGACGAGGGCCAGGTGCCGCAGTTCGAGCGCGAACTCGAACTCAACATTGCCATCGCCCTGCCCGACGCCGGCCGCTTCCGCGTGAACGCGTTCAAACAGCGCGGTGAGGTAGGCATGGTGATCCGTGCCATTCGCAGCCGGATCCCCAGCATCGAAGAGCTCCACCTGCCACAGGTGCTCAAGGACATCATCATGGCCCCGCGCGGGCTGGTGCTGGTGGTGGGCTCGACCGGCTCGGGCAAGTCGACCTCGCTTGCCGCGATGATCGACCACCGCAACAGCACAACCACCGGGCACATCCTCACCATCGAGGACCCGATCGAATATCTGCACAAGCACAAGATGTCGATCGTGAACCAGCGCGAGGTGGGCCTGGATACCCATGCTTTCCAGAGCGCGCTGAAGAATGCGATGCGCGAGGCGCCGGACGTGATCCTGATCGGCGAGATCCTGGACGCCGAGACCATGGAGGCAGCGATCGCCTTCGCCGAAACCGGCCACCTGTGCCTGGCCACGCTGCACTCCAACAATGCCGACCAGACCATCGAGCGTATCCTCAATTTCTTCCCGGAAAGCGCGCACAATAACGTGCTGATGAACCTGGCGCTCAACCTGCGCGCGGTCATCTCCCAGCGTCTGGTCAAGGGCCTGGACGGCCGTCGCCGCCCGGCCACCGAAGTACTGCTCAATACGCCGATGATCCGCGACCTGCTACGCCGCGGCCAGGTGCACGAGGTCAAGCAGGCGATGGAAGAGTCGCTGGAAGAAGGCATGCAGACCTTCGACCAGTGCCTGTTCCGCATGGTGAAGTCGGGCGAAATCGAGCAGGAAGAAGCGCTGCGTGCCGCCGACTCGCGCGACGGCCTGGCGCTGAAGTTCCGTCTCTCCGAAGACGGCTCCGGCGAGCACGACCCGTACGCGGATTACGAAACGCCGGCTGCGCCGAAGATCAGCCACGGGTTTATTTAAGCGGCCTTGTCGCTGGTTCCGGCCAGCGACTGACCGCGTTGGTACTGATCGATTGACGTATTGATGGATGCGTCCGGTCGCGCAGCGATCGCGACTTGCCTTTATCCGCTACCGCATCCCCCTTCTTGCGATCGCGGAGGAAGGGAGGCAAACGCGTCTTGCGTGCCTTCAAAGCCTGCCTTGAGGCGAGTGCCAGTTCTATGTTGATGACAGACCTAGCGCCGGGCTGACCGCGACTTTAAAGAACGGCGCACAATCCGCGTTTGCTATCGCAGCACCGGTGAAGCTGCCCGCAGCACAGAGGAGAGGGTCCTACCTACCCTCTCTTACCCTCCGCCTCACACCACTGCATCAATCTGCATTTCCGGCCGCGCGGCATCGAACGCCGGCAGTGCCAGGCAGGCCTGTTCAATACGCTGCAGGGTGGGATAAGGCGCAAGATCTACTTCGAACCGGCGCGCGTTATAGAGCTGCGGAATCAACACGCAATCGGCCAAGCCCGGCGTGTCGCCATGGCAGAAGCTTGCGGTGTACGGTTCGTTGGCCAGCTGCAGTTCCAGCGCCGCAAACCCTTGCTGCATCCAGTGCTGCATCCAGTGCAGGCGCTGCGCGGCATCGCGTTGCCACTCGCGCTCGAGCAACTGCATCACGCGCAGGTTATTGAGCAGGTGCACATCGCAGGCGATGGCTTGGGCAAGTGCGCGCACACGGGCGCGTTCGGACGGTGCTGCCGGCAGCAGCCGCGCACTGTATGGAAACGCTTCTTCCAGATACTCCAGGATCGCCAGCGACTGCGGAACCACCACTGCGCCGTGGCGCAGCGTCGGAACCAACTGCTGTGGATTGAGCTGCGCGTACGCGGCGGCATGCTGCTCGCCGCCATCGCGCACCAGATGCACCGGGTGCGTGACGTACGCCAGCGCCTTTATGTCCAGCCCAATGCGCACGCGATAGGGCGCGCTCATACGCCAGCCTGACTGCAGACGCTCATGGAAGGTGAGCAACCGGTCATGGCAGCGGCTGCCGCTCAACGCGCTGTTCGATCGCGCCGAAGATGCTGACGCCGCTGGCATCGAACATCTCGATCCGCACCACGTCGCCGAACGCCATGAATGGCGTGCTCGGCTTGCCGTCGCGCAGGGTCTCGATCACGCGCTGTTCGGCAAAACACGAGGCGCCCAGCGTGGTGTCCTGATTGGCGATGGTGCCCGAGCCCACGATCGTGCCGGCCGACAACGGACGGGTCTTGGCGGCGTGGGCGATCAGCTGGGCGAAATCGAACTGCATGTCGTTGCCGGCTTCGGGAGCGCCGAACCAGGCGCCGTTGATGTGCGTCACCAGCGGCAGATGCACCTTGTTGTCGCGCCAGGCATCGTCCAGCTCGTCGGGGGTGACGAACACCGGCGACAGCGCCGAACGCGGCTTGGATTGCACGAAACCAAAGCCCTTGGCGAGTTCGGCCGGAATCAGGTTGCGCAGCGAGACATCGTTGACCAGCCCCACTAACTGGATATGCGCGGTCGCCTGCTCGGGCGAGGCGCCCATCGGCACATCGTCGGTGATGACCACAATCTCCGCTTCCAGGTCGATGCCGTAGTCCTCGCTGATCACCTTGATGCCGTCGCGCGGGCCGTAGAAGCCGGCGCTGGTGGCCTGGTACATCAACGGGTCGGTGTAGAAGCTTTCCGGCACGTCGGCATTGCGCGCGCGACGTACCCGTTCCACATGCGGCAGGTAGGCGCTGCCGTCGACGAATTCGTAGGCGCGTGGCAGCGGGGCCGCCAAAGCCTGCATCTCCAGGTCGAAGACCCCGTCGGCACTGCCGTCGTTGAGCGAGGCCGATAAGGCGTTCAGGCGCGGCGCGACGTTGCTCCAGTCTTCCAGCGCGCGCTGCAGCGTGGGCGCGATGCCGGTGGCGCGCACGGCGGTGCGCAGATCGCGCGAAACCACGATCAGGCTGCCGTCGCGGCCGCCGTCCTTCAAGGAACCTAGCTTCATGACCATCCTGTGCTGTGGCTGATCGGGAGATTGTACGGCCTGAAGCAACAGTGGTTGCATATGAAACAGATGGCCGTTACCACAACTGCGGTGACGGAATTTTGTGCAGCGCGCCAAACGCGAGTACACTTGCCGGGTCTGCATGCGGCCGTCCGTTTCCCTTAGGGACAGCCGGCGAGACCAGGATCGACCGATCCGCTCGCCCGCCCCACCCGACGCCTTTCGTGGTGCCGACAAACCCATCGTTCCTTGATCGGGTTGATCCACCATCTCGCAGCGCGGTTCACGGGAACGCTCCGAGCCTCACTTGCTTTTGCATCTGCAATGCGTTTGCGCTCCGGGCCTGGCTTGGTGGCGACGCTTTACCTGGAGCTTCCTGATGTCTTTTGAATCCCTGGGCCTTGCGCCCTTCCTGCTGCGCGCGTTGGCCGAGCAGGGCTATGAAACCCCCACTGCAATCCAGCAGCAGGCGATCCCGTTGGTGCTGGCCGGTCACGACCTGCTGGCCGGCGCGCAGACCGGTACCGGCAAGACCGCCGCCTTCGGCCTGCCGCTGCTGCAGCACCTGGGCACCTCGCCGCAGCCGGTCAACGGCCCGCGCAAGCCGCGCGCGCTGATCCTGACCCCCACCCGCGAACTGGCCACCCAGGTGCATGACAGCCTGCGCGGCTACAGCAAGTACCTGCGCATTCCCAGCGCAGTGATCTACGGCGGCGTGGGCATGGGCAACCAGCTCGACACCCTGCGCCGTGGCGTGGACCTGCTGATCGCCTGCCCGGGCCGGCTGATCGATCATATCGAGCGCCGCAGCGTGGACCTGTCCGGCATCGAAGTGCTGATCCTGGACGAAGCCGACCGCATGCTCGACATGGGCTTCTTGCCGTCGATCAAGCGCATCCTGACCAAGCTGCCGCGCCAGGACCGTCAGACCCTGCTGTTCTCCGCGACCTTCGAAGAGAACATCAAGCAGCTGGCGCTGGAGTTCATGCGCAACCCGATGCAGATCCAGGTCACCCCGAGCAACACCGTGGCCGAGAGCATCACCCACCGCGTGCACCCGGTCGATGGCGCGCGCAAGCGCGATCTGCTGCTGCACCTGCTGGCGCAGGACAGCCGCGAACAGACCCTGGTGTTCGCGCGCACCAAGCACGGCAGCGACAAGCTGGCGCTGTTCCTGGAGAAGTCGGGCATCAAGACCGCGGCCATCCACGGCAACAAGAGCCAGGGCCAGCGCATGCGTGCCCTGAGCGACTTCAAGGCCGGCCGCGTGACCGTGCTGGTCGCCACCGATATCGCTGCGCGCGGGATCGATATCGACCAGCTGCCGAAGGTCATCAACTACGACCTGCCGATGGTGGCCGAGGATTACGTGCACCGCATCGGCCGCACCGGCCGTAACGGCTCCACCGGCGAGGCGATCTCGCTGGTGGCGCAGGACGAAGCCAAGCTGCTGCGTCAGATCGTGCGCATGCTGGGCCGCGACGTGGAAATCCGCGACGTGCCGGGCTACGAGCCGCAGACGCCGATCCGTTGGGGCAACAGCGCACCGGGTCGCGCCGAGCAGCCGGGCGGCGATCGCGCCCCGCGCAAGAGCCACGCCCGTCGCCCGCATGGCGATGCACCGCGTCAGGCGCACGCGCATGCCGGCCCGAAGAAGCCGGGTGGCCAGCGCAGCGGCGGGCCGCGTCAGGCCAACGCTGGCCCGGGTGCAGGCCGTCGCGACGGCGGTCGCGGTGGTCAGCGTCCGAGCGGTACGCGCTAAGGAGGACAGCGCGCCCAGCCCATCGTCGGGGAGGTGATGCAGGGTCTGATTCAGGGTTTCTTGCAGAAGACGCACGGCAAAACGGGAGCGTTATGAACACGCCCCCCCCTTCCTACATCAAGCCAGCCATCTCAGCTTAACCGACTGGCATTGGCCTTCGGGGCAGCTTTTTTGTGGGCGATGCACGTGTCTCAGCAACCATGCTTTATCCGCGTGCGACCAGGCACCTCAAGAGCGCGGCAATGCCGCACCTTGGTGACGGACGCGATCGTCAGCGCGCCAGGCATTCGCGCAGCACTGCCTGCGGATGTGGCATGCAAGCGGCCACCATGGCTTCGTCGCGTTGCAAAAGCACCGCAGCGTTGCGCTTGCCGTCGGCTGCAGAGGGCCCAGCGCACTTACAATGCCGCGCATGGATATCTTCAAAGTCTTCACGCTCGAAGCCGCGCACCGGCTTCCCAACGTGCCGCCTGGGCACAAATGCGCGCGCCTGCACGGGCACTCCTTCCGGGTGGAGTTGCATGTCAGCGGCGAACCCGGCGCCGAGACCGGATGGATCATGGATTTCGGCGACATCAAGGCCGCCTTCCAGCCGATCTACGACCGCCTGGACCACCACTATCTCAACGATATCGAAGGGCTGGAAAACCCCACCAGCGAACGCCTTGCGATCTGGATCTGGCAGCAGCTCAAGCCGACGCTGCCGCAGCTCAGCGAGATCGTGGTGCATGAAACCTGCACCTCCGGATGTCGCTACCGCGGTTGATCGGTAGCGCAGTCCTCTGACATGAAGCCGCCCACTGGGCCGCTTTTATGATTTAAGGAACCAGCCAACCTATTGATCGAAAAGCACTTCTCAAGCCGTTTGGAAAATCTTCAGCAAGCGCGTTGCATCGCAGCGACAACGGCGTATGCTGCAACGCAACAAACGGTCACGGCCTTCCCCAAGGGGTTCGCAATGTCGGCGCAGTTCGAAAACCGCTTTACCAGTCAGTTCGCCTCTGCTGCTGCCCGTGCCAACCAGATGGATCCCATTCGTTCGCGCACGCCAAGTCCTGCCCGCGAGCTTCTGCCCGGACCCCAACCGGATAGGGTTCAGCCGACTGCAGATCGGGGGGGGGCTCCGCCTGCTGGCGGCCCCCTGGATGGCTTGCCCGCTCGGCGGACGATGTCCCGGACCCGGCTGCCATCTCCCCCTGCGCCCTCGCCTGCGTTCTCGGCGGGCAGCTTCAGCGATCCGCTGCGTCAGTTCGATCCGTCGCTTCTTGATACATCGCTTTTTGATTCGATGCCTGCCGTCGGCACGCCGCATACAGCGGCTGCCCCAGCAGAGTGGGATGAGGCGCAATCGGCTCTGCGTGCAGCCGATGACCCGCCACCCACCGTGCGTGTCGCTGTCACTGCCGCGCGGCCGCCGCGCGCCAAGCCGGCCCCGCGACGGCGTGCGGCGCAACCCTCCGACGCTTCGCCGGCCGCGCAGGTGGATCTACGCACGCTCGGCTACAGTCAGCAGCAGCAAGAGAAGATCAAACCGAAGGTGCGTTCGACAGTGGCGCAGCACCACGAGGCACTGGTGGGCCATGGGTTTACACACGCGCACATCGTTGCGCTCAGCAAACACCCGGCAGCGTTAGGGACCGTTGCTGTCACGTATCAGCACATAATCACGGCGTTGCCAGAGGCGACACACGAAGACATCGTTGGCGTCGGCAAACAGTGGTCCGGCGCACGCGCCCTGGAGGCCTTGCTCACGGATGCGGGGGAGTTGAGAGGTCCGCCGTTACAGTTGGACACAGGCCAACTTCTCAAGATTGCAAAACGTGGCGGCGTGACCGCAGTGGAGGCAGTGCATGCATCGCGCAATGCACTGACGGGTGCCCCCCTGAACCTGACCCCGGCACAGGTGGTGGCCATCGCCAGCAATAACGGCGGCAAGCAGGCGCTGGAGACGGTGCAGCGGCTGTTGCCGGTGCTGTGCCAGGCCCATGGCCTGACCCCGGCGCAGGTGGTGGCCATCGCCAGCCACGATGGCGGCAAGCAGGCACTGGAGACGGTGCAGCGGCTGTTGCCGGTGCTGTGCCAGGACCATGGCCTGACCCCGGACCAGGTGGTGGCCATCGCCAGCAATAGTGGCGGCAAGCAGGCGCTGGAGACGGTGCAGCGGCTGTTGCCGGTGCTGTGCCAGGACCATGGCCTGACACCGGACCAGGTGGTGGCCATCGCCAGCAATGGCGGCGGCAAGCAGGCGCTGGAGACGGTGCAGCGGCTGTTGCCGGTGCTGTGCCAGGACCATGGCCTGACCCCGGACCAGGTGGTGGCCATCGCCAGCCACGATGGCGGCAAGCAGGCGCTGGAGACGGTGCAGCGGCTGTTGCCGGTGCTGTGCCAGGACCATGGCCTGACCCCGGACCAATTGGTGGCCATCGCCAACAATAACGGCGGCAAGCAGGCGCTGGAGACGGTGCAGCGGCTGTTGCCGGTGCTGTGCCAGGACCATGGCCTGACCCCGGACCAGGTCGTGGCCATCGCCAGCAATGGCGGCAAGCAGGCGCTGGAGACAGTGCAGCGGCTGTTGCCGGTGCTGTGCCAGGACCATGGTCTGACCCCGGACCAGGTCGTGGCCATCGCCAGCAATATTGGCGGCAAGCAGGCGCTGGAGACGGTGCAGCGGCTGTTGCCGGTGCTGTGCCAGGCCCATGGTCTGACCCCGGCGCAGGTGGTGGCCATCGCCAGCCACGATGGCGGCAAGCAGGCGCTGGAGACGATGCAGCGGCTGTTGCCGGTGCTGTGCCAGGCCCATGGCCTGACCCCGGCGCAGGTGGTGGCCATCGCCAGCAATAGCGGCGGCAAGCAGGCGCTGGAGACGGTGCAGCGGCTGTTGCCGGTGCTGTGCCAGGCCCATGGCCTGACCCCGGCGCAGGTGGTGGCCATCGTCAGCCACGATGGCGGCAAGCAGGCGCTGGAGACGGTGCAGCGGCTGTTGCCGGTGCTGTGCCAGGCCCATGGTCTGACCCCGGACCAGGTGGTGGCCATCGCCAGCAATAACGGCGGCAAGCAGGCGCTGGAGACGGTGCAGCGGCTGTTGCCGGTGCTGTGCCAGGACCATGGCCTGACCCCGGACCAGGTGGTGGCCATCGCCAGCCACGATGGCGGCAAGCAGGCGCTGGGGACGGTGCAGCGGCTGTTGCCGGTGCTGTGCCAGGACCATGGCCTGACCCCGGACCAGGTGGTGGCCATCGCCAGCAATAACGGCGGCAAGCAGGCGCTGGAGACGGTGCAGCGGCTGTTGCCGGTGCTGTGCCAGGACCATGGCCTGACCCCGGACCAGGTGGTGGCCATCGCCAGCCACGATGGCGGTAAGCAGGCGCTGGAGACGGTGCAGCGGCTGTTGCCGGTGCTGTGCCAGGCCCATGGCCTGACCCCGGCGCAGGTGGTGGCCATCGCCAGCAATAACGGCGGCAAGCAGGCGCTGGAGACGGTGCAGCGGCTGTTGCCGGTGCTGTGCCAGGACCATGGTCTGACCCCGGACCAGGTGGTAGCCATCGCCAACAATAACGGCGGCAAGCAGGCGCTGGAGACGGTGCAGCGGCTGTTGCCAGTGCTGTGCCAGGCCCATGGCCTGACCCCGGCGCAGGTGGTGGCCATCGCCAGCAATAACGGCAGCAAGCAGGCGCTGGAGACGGTGCAGCGGCTGTTGCCGGTGCTGTGCCAGGCCCATGGCCTGACCCCGGCGCAGGTGGTGGCCATCGCCAGCAATAACGGCGGCAAGCAGGCGCTGGAGACGGTGCAGCGGCTGTTGCCGGTGCTGTGCCAGGCCCATGGTCTGACCCCGGACCAGGTGGTGGCCATCGCCAGCAATAACGGCGGCAAGCAGGCGCTGGAGACGGTGCAGCGGCTGTTGCCGGTGCTGTGCCAGGCCCATGGCCTGACCCCGGACCAGGTGGTGGCCATCGCCAGCAATAACGGCGGCAAGCAGGCGCTGGAGACGGTGCAGCGGCTGTTGCCGGTGCTGTGCCAGGCCCATGGCCTGACCCCGGACCAGGTGGTGGCCATCGCCAGCAATAACGGCGGCAAGCAGGCGCTGGAGACGGTGCAGCGGCTGTTGCCGGTGCTGTGCCAGGACCATGGCCTGACCCCGGCGCAGGTGGTGGCCATCGCCAGCCACGATGGCGGCAAGCAGGCGCTGGAGACGGTGCAGCGGCTGTTGCCGGTGCTGTGCCAGGACCATGGCCTGACCCCGGCGCAGGTGGTGGCCATCGCCAGCAATGGCGGCGGCAAGCAGGCGCTGGAGAGCATTGTTGCCCAGTTATCTCGCCCTGATCCGGCGTTGGCCGCGTTGACCAACGACCACCTCGTCGCCTTGGCCTGCCTCGGCGGACGTCCTGCCCTGGATGCAGTGAAAAAAGGATTGCCGCACGCGCCGGAATTGATCAGAAGAGTCAATAGCCGTATTGGCGAACGCACGTCCCATCGCGTTGCCGACTACGCGCAAGTGGTTCGCGTGCTGGAGTTTTTCCAGTGCCACTCCCACCCAGCGTACGCATTTGATGAGGCCATGACGCAGTTCGGGATGAGCAGGAACGGGTTGTTACAGCTCTTTCGCAGAGTGGGCGTCACCGAACTCGAAGCCCGCGGTGGAACGCTCCCCCCAGCCTCGCAGCGTTGGGACCGTATCCTCCAGGCATCAGGGATGAAAAGGGCCAAACCGTCCCCTACTTCAGCTCAAACGCCGGATCAGGCGTCTTTGCATGCATTCGCCGATTCGCTGGAGCGTGACCTTGATGCGCCCAGCCCAATGCACGAGGGAGATCAGACGCGGGCAAGCAGCCGTAAACGGTCCCGATCGGATCGTGCTGTCACCGGCCCCTCCGCACAGCAATCTTTCGAGGTGCGCGTTCCCGAACAGCGCGATGCGCTGCATTTGCCCCTCAGCTGGAGGGTAAAACGCCCGCGTACCAGGATCGGGGGCGGCCTCCCGGATCCTGGTACGCCCATGGCTGCCGACCTGGCAGCGTCCAGCACCGTGATGTGGGAACAAGATGCGGCCCCCTTCGCAGGGGCAGCGGATGATTTCCCGGCATTCAACGAAGAGGAGCTCGCATGGTTGATGGAGCTATTGCCTCAGTCAGGCTCAGTCGGAGGGACGATCTGATTGGCATTTGAGACGCTGGAACAGAATATCAACGCCACGAGCAGTTTCTTCGGTGAGTTTGCGCAGGCGCGCGATCTAGGTGCCTACCAGATGCTCTGGCCGAAAGGCTTGCAGGTGGCGCGCGACAACCTGGAACGTCTGGCCTCGGTCAATCAGGAAGTGGTCGGGCTGGGGTTGAAGATGTCCAGCGAGCTTGGCCAATTCACCAAGCAGCAGTTCGACACCGGCAGCGAGACGGCCGGTGCGGCAGGCAAGACCCGGCGAAAGTAACGGCCACCAAAATTCAGCGACTTTGCATGGGTCCCTCCCCCCGTGCAATCCGGCCCGACAGATCCCTCCCTCTGTCGGGCTTTTTTATTGCCTGCACGCTGTGCTCAGCGGCATTTAGCGCGGCAGCTGCAGTCCCTGAGCCTGAGCAGCAGCCTCGGCGTCCGGCCGCCACGGGATCCGTCCCCAGCACGGCATTGCCAAACGCTGGCGCAGCATGCCGATGTTCTCTTCGACACGCTCCATCTGCGGGTCGACTTCATTGGCGATCCAGCCGATGCATTGCAGCCCATCGGCGGCAATGGCGGCAGCGGTAAGGCGCGCATGGTTGATGCAACCCAGCCGCACGCCGACCACCAGCACCACCGGCAGCTGCAATGCACGCACCAGATCGGCTTGATCCAACGTTGCGCTCAGCGGCGCGGCCCAACCACCGACGCCCTCCACCACCACGACCTCGGCCTGCGCGCGCAATTGCGCGAAGGCCTGCGTAATCGGCTCCAGCGACAGCGTCACGCCGACGTCAGCTGCGGCCAGTTCCGGTGCCAGCGGCGCAGGCAAGGCGTAGGGGTTGAGCGTAGCGTACGCCGGCTGCGGATTGCTGGCCGCCTGCAGCGCCAGCGCGTCTTCGTTGCGCCAGCCCTGCGGCGTGCGCTCGCAGCCGCTGGCGACCGGCTTCATGCCCACTGCGGTGTGGCCGCGTGCACGCAGCGCGTGCAGCAGCGCAGTGCTGCCCATGGTTTTGCCGATGCCGGTATCGGTACCGGTGACATAAAACGCCGGAGGCTGCATATGCCTGGTCCTGCGGCCGCGCCGCCATTGCCGTGAGGGCGCGCAGCATAACGCGCGCATTGGCCACGTTGTTGAAGCCGGTTGCTTCTGGCTTGTCTGCGGGGCGTGCTGCCCGTCAGCGGGTTGATCGGTGAGAAGGTGCCAACGCCCGCCTCCATAGGCAATGACCTGCGAGCGCTATAGCGGAGGTGCCGTGTTGCTCCGGATGACTTTGCGCGTCGTCTTGCCGGCAGTCCGCCCGACTTGGTGTGCCGACCGCAGGCCTTTGCGCGTGCCCTACGCAGTCGCAACCACGCTGCAAACAGCCGCTGCTAAACTTTGCCGATGTTCGCTACCTCTTCGCTGACCGGCAGCAAGCCGGAACAATATGCCCAGCTCACCGCCCAGGCCCAGGCACTGGTGCACGGCGAGCCGGACCGGATCGCCAACGCCGCCAATCTGGCCGCGCTGATCTTCCATTCGCTGCCCTCGCTCAATTGGGCCGGTTTCTACTTCTACGACGGCCGCGAGCTGGTGGTGGGGCCTTTCCAGGGTCTGCCGGCGTGCGTGCGCATTCCGCTGGACAAAGGCGTGTGCGGCGCGGCTGCGAGTACCCGGCAGAGCCAGCGCATCGCGGATGTGGATGCGTTCCCCGGGCATATCGCCTGCGATTCGGCATCGCGCTCGGAGCTGGTAATTCCACTTGTCAAAGGCGATACGCTGATCGGCGTGCTGGACCTGGACAGCCCGGAGCTGGACCGCTTCGATGCCGACGACCAACGTGGCCTGGAAGCAATCGCGCAGCTATTTGTGGACGCGCTGGCGTGACCACCGAGCGGATGCGCAACATCGGCCCGAAGAGCGCAGCGTGGCTGCGCCAGGTCGGCCTGCGCACGCGGCAGGACCTGCAGGAGGTGGGTGCAGTGGGCGCGTTCGTCAAGGTGCGACGCGCTGGCTTCAAGCCCAGCCTCAATCTGCTGTATTCGCTGGAAGGCGCGTTGGCCGATTGTCATTGGCAGGATGTGCCGGAAGCGCGACGCCATGCGTTGCTGGCCGAATACGAAGCCGCTAGCGCACTGCTGCCGGTGCGCGGCCGCGCCGTGGGCGGGCCAGTGGAAACCGTGCACTATGCGCGCGCCGATAACGACGATACGCACGGCGATGCGGATACCACGCCTGACTTCGATGACGTGGCGGATGCAGACCAAGCTCGGGACGATTGAGTTAGCTGCCAGTGTTCGGTGATCGGTTGATGGTTGGTGCAGTACGGCCTTGTCTGGCCCCATGCGCGCGCTGATGCATGCAGCATTGCCTCGCCATCACGTCCCCTTTTGAAGCCCGCCGCGCGGCATTGCTCGATCACATGAACGGATTGGCTGTGCGTGGCTCATCGCGGTGACGCCGATGACGGTGGCCGCTCCGCGAAACAGGCGCGTGTTCAACAGTGATCCGCTTGGTGCCGATGCCTGATCTTGAGACTGCTGCAATAGTCCACGCTGGCGCTGCGTCGGTTGACGCGTTACGTGATCGCACGTTACTTCAACGCAAGCAGCTCGCGCATGTCGTCGATGATGGCCACCGCACCGGAGGTCTGCACATCGAAGCCGCGCAGGTAACCGTAACGCACCATCGCCAGCGGCATGTTCGCGGCGTTTGCAGCCGCGGCGTCGGTGGCCGAATCGCCGACCATCAGGCAGTGTTGTGGGCTGCGCTGGAAGTGTCTGGCAAGCTGCAGCAGCGGTGCCGGGTCGGGCTTGCGCTGCGGCAAGGAATCGCCGCCCAGCACACTGCTGAAATGCGCGGCGATGCCCAGATGGTCCAGCAACGGCGCGATAAAACGCGAGGGTTTGTTGGTGCATAGCGCCAGCGTGGCGCCGGCATCGCGCAAGCCCGCCAGCGCTTCGGCAACGCCGGGATATAACGGTGGGTTGTGCAGCAGGCTCGCTTCGTAATGGCGCATCATCACCGGCATTGCCGCATCGACGTTGCGCGTACTGCCGACGTCGCGCAATGCGGTGGCAAGCAACACGTGCACGCCTTCGCCGATCCAGCTGCGGATCCTAGCTTCGCTGAACTGCTGCAGCCCCAGCTCCTGCAAGGTGCCGTTGAGCGCCTCGGCGATATTGGGCGCGCTGTCCACGAGCGTGCCGTCCAGATCGAAGATCACCAGCGAATACGGAAACATTCGGACGGCCTCGTGTGTGGGGAGCCGCAGTGTACGCAGTGCCGGATGCAGCGCGCACACTGTGGAGCGCTTTGGATTGTTCGCTGAGCGCGTCGATACAGTCAGCGACATATGTAGCCCGTCATGCCCGGTGGATGGCACTCACTCGGCCTGGGGAATTTCGCCAAACAGCTGCCCCTGCACAGCGCCTTCTTCGACATTGCTGAAACCGCTCAGGCCAACACCGACCAGGCGATAGCGCGTCTGCGCAGGCAGCTCCACACGGCGGGTCAGTGCCAGCGCGATCTGTGCCAGCGCCTCCTGCGACACAGGCGGCTGCTCAGGCGTGCAGGAGCGGGTCAGGATACGGAAATTGGAGGTCTTCAACTTCAGCACCACCGTGCGGCCGATACGCTCGGTGCGGCGTGTGGCCAGCCAGGTTTTTTCGGCCAGGCGCAGGATGTGCGTATCCAAGGCATCAAGCGCGAGATCTTCGCTGAAGGTGTCTTCCGAGGAAACCGACTGCACGTCCTGATCCGGCTCGACCGGGCGTTCGTCGATGCCGCGCGCGCGGCGGTACAGGCTTTGCCCGAAACTGCCGAAATGCGCCTGCAGTTCTTCCAACGGGCGCAGGCGCAGATCGGCCACGGTGACGATGCCCAGTGCCGCCAGCTTGCCATCCATCACCTTGCCCACGCCGGGAATGCGATTGACCTTGAGCGGCAGCAAGAATGCGTCGATGCGACTGGGCGCGATCACGAACTGACCATCGGGCTTGCGCCAATCGGACGCGATCTTGGCCAGGAACTTGTTCGGCGCGATACCGGCCGATGCGGTGAGCTCGGTTTCTTCGCGAATCTGCGTGCGGATCAGCTGCGCGATCTCGGTGGCCAGCTGCATGCCGGTTTTGGCTTGCGTGACATCCAGATAGGCCTCGTCCAGCGACAGCGGCTCGACCAGATCGGTATGCCGGTGGAAGATCTCGCGCACTTGCCGCGATACCGCCTTGTAGCGCACAAAATCCGGCGGCACGAAGATCGCATTCGGGCACAGACGCTCTGCGCGCACGGCTGGCATCGCCGAGCGAATGCCGAAGGTGCGCGCTTCGTAGGAGGCTGCGCACACCACCGAGCGCGCACCGCGCCAAGCCACCACCACTGGCTTGCCGCGCAGGCCAGGGTCGTCACGTTGCTCCACGGACGCGTAGAACGCATCCATGTCCACGTGCACGATCTTGCGCATCAAGCGGGTTTCTCTGTCGCAGGCCTGCACCCATGATAAGCCAGCGCTGTCTCACGCCTTGAGTGGAGATGGACCACGGCGCGGTCGAAAAACGAGCGCGACCGCTCATCGCAAACCAACGAGTCCGCATCGATGACACCAACGGCACAACCGACCACACACGTCCACCGCCAACCTGTCGTCGCGGGTCCGAGCGCGGCGGTTGCCGCGTACCGCATGTCTCGCCGCACTGCGCAATCCGCTGAAAACAGCACGCATGCGTACGGATAAAACGTTTGATTGAACCGCGCGACCTCATGCACCCTTCCAGGCTTCGCCTTTCGCTCCTTGCAGGAAACCTTCGTCATGACTCGTCAAAGTGCGTACTCGCGCGACCAATTGCTGGCCAGCGCGCGTGGGGAATTGTTTGCACCCGACAGCGGCCGCTTGCCCAATGATCCGATGCTGATGTTCGACCGCATCACCGAGATCAGCGACACCGGCGGCGCACATGGCAAGGGGGTCATCCGTGCCGAACTGGATATCCGCCCGGACCTGTGGTTCTTCGGCTGCCATTTCATCGGCGACCCGGTGATGCCAGGCTGCCTGGGCCTGGATGCAATGTGGCAGCTGACCGGCTTTTTCCTCACCTGGATCGGCGCGCAGGGCCGTGGCCGCGCGCTGGGCTGCGGCGAGGTCAAGTTCACCGGACAGGTCCTGCCCAGCGCCCAGCTGGTGCGCTACGAGATCGATGTCAGCCGTGTGATCAACCGCAAGCTGGTGATGGCGCAGACCGATGCACGCATGCTGGTGGATGGGCGCGAGATCTACGTCGCCAAGGATCTGCGGGTGGGCATGTTCACTTCAACGGAGAACTTCTGATGCGTCGCGTCGTCATCACCGGAATGGGCATCAATTCGTGCCTGGGCAACGATCTGGATACCGTCTCCAGCGCACTGCGCGAGGGCCGCTCCGGCATCACCGCGCTCCCCGATCACGCTGAAGCAGGCTTGCGCAGCCAGGTAGGTGGCGCGGTGGCGCTGGATCTGGACAGCCTGATCGACCGTAAGCTCAAGCGCTTCATGGGCGATGCCTCGGCTTACGCCTATCTGGCCATGCGCGATGCGATCGCCGATGCCGGTCTGGACGCCGAGCACGTCAGCGGCCTGCGTACCGGTGTGATTGCCGGCTCCGGCGGCGGCTCCAGCCAGTGGCAGGTGGAAACCGCCGATCTGCTGCGCAACCGTGGCGTACGCAAGGTGGGCCCGTACATGGTGCCGCGCACGATGTGTTCGGCGGTGTCCGCCTCGTTGGCGACCGCTTTCAAGATCCGCGGCCTGAGCTACTCGCTATCGGCTGCCTGCGCGACCTCGGCGCATTGCATCGGCGCGGCGGCCGATCTGATCCGGCACGGCGCGCAGGATGTGATGTTCGCCGGTGGCGGCGAAGAATTGCACTGGACGATGAGCGTGATGTTCGATGCGATGGGCGCGCTGTCCACCGGCTTCAACGATCGCCCTGCGGTGGCCTCGCGCCCGTACGATGCGCAGCGCGACGGCTTCGTCATCGGTAGCGGTGGCGGCATGCTGGTGCTGGAAGACTACGACCACGCCATCGCACGCGGCGCACGCATCCATGCCGAACTACTCGGCTATGGCGTGACCTCCGATGGCGCCGACATGGTCGCACCCAGCGGCGAAGGCGCGGTGCGCTGCATGCGCATGGCCATACAGGGGCTGGATCGCCCGATCGATTACCTCAACACGCATGGCACCTCCACCCCATTGGGCGATGTCACCGAACTGGGTGCGGTGCGCGAGGTGTTTGGCGACAACGTACCGCCGCTGTCCTCGACCAAGGGGCTGTCCGGGCACTCGCTGGGCGCGGCCAGCGTGCACGAGGCGGTCTACAGTTTGCTGATGCTGCGCGATGGTTTCATGGCAGGCTCGGCGCATATCGAAGAACTCGATCCGCGCGCCGAAGGTTTCCCGATCCTGCGGCAAACCCAGGAAGCGACCTTGAACACGGTGATGTCCAATAGCTTCGGCTTTGGCGGCACCAACGGCGCGCTGGTGTTCGGCCGGGTCTGAAAAAAAGCGGCCTGCCCAGGGCCATCGGACCGAGGCAGGCCGTCGCGACGACGCTGGCAATGCTCCGCGTCGCTTCTGTACATCCGCTGAAACCGCTACGTCAGACCACTGACTCAAACCGCAGCGTCGGACCGCTGGAGCTGGGCTGGCGCGGCCTCCACAGAGGCGTCGTCGCGTGGGGCCGCCGTCCACGCCGAGCCGAGCGCGGCGAAAGCACCAATGCCCCAGGCCACCGACGATGCGGTACCCAGGTTGACCGCCTTGAGCGGCGCATTCTGCTGCGATGCCGCGGTTGCGGCGGCCGCCAGCCCGGCAGCGGCCATATTCGCCGCACCACTGACGCCCTGCAGCACCCGGCTGGGCAACGCGCGTCCGGCATCGTTGGCGGCGCGCAGCAGGTTGGCGCCGCCGTTCACCGCCCAGGCCGCCGCCGACGCGTAGGCCACACTGGTGTTGTCGCTGCCGGTCAGCGACGGTGCCACCGCGCTCAGAACACCTGCAGCAGCACCTACTGCGTTAGCCCCGGATACCAGGGCATTGGCAGGCACGTTGCCAAGTTGGTTGATCGCCGCGCCGCCTGCCCACAGCGCACCGCTGACAGTCCCGGTGAGTCCGGCTGTCCGCGGCGCGGCAGACAGCCGCGAGGCAGCCATCGACAGCCCCGACGCCGCCGCGTCCAGCACCGGGCCACCGTAGGCACCCAGCTGCTGCAGCCTTCCCGGCGCTGCTGCATGCGCGGTCTGCGCTGGCGCGTTAACGTCCGCAGGTGGCCTTGGTGCAGGTCGGGAAGGTGCCCGCGTCAGCGAAGACAGCCTGGCCTCGCCGGAGGGCGCTATGGTTGGTGCTGCGATCGATGCCGGGCCCGAAGTGCCGGCTTCCAGGTCGATGAGACGACCTGCAGGGGAACCCACAGAAGACACGGAGTTGATTGCCATGTGCCACCTCGTTGCATTTGGGTGCTGC
The DNA here is from genome assembly GCF_038405005.1 of Xanthomonas sp. JL1. Classification (NCBI taxonomy): domain Bacteria; kingdom Pseudomonadati; phylum Pseudomonadota; class Gammaproteobacteria; order Lysobacterales; family Lysobacteraceae; genus Xanthomonas; species Xanthomonas sp. JL1. Next base: position 33,075 of record NZ_JBBYGR010000022.1, read on the forward strand.
AAAGGCTATCCGGACCAGCGATAAAGGCGCCGCAAACCCGTGGCCGGGCCGCGTAAATTCTGCAATACGCCGCCCAGCCCGGCGTGGCCGGTTGTGCATGCGTTCATCGAAGGCGCGCCGGCGACCGGCGCGCCATACCGCTGTATCAGCCGGCCATGCCACTGTGGCGCAGCAACGCATCGATACTTGGCGCGCGCCCACGGAAAGCACGGAAATTGTCAGCCGCGCTGCGGCTGCCGCCGCGCGACAACACTTCATGGCGGAAACGTGCGCCAGTGTCAGCTACCTGCTCCGGCGCCTCTTCGAACGCAGCATAGGCATCGGCACTGAGCACTTCGGCCCATTTGTAGCTGTAATAGCCGGCTGCGTAGCCGCCTGCGAAGATGTGGCTGAACTGATGCGGGAAGCGATTCCAGGCCGGCGGCCGATTGACCGCCACTTCGTCACGCACGCGCTCGATGAGTTGCAGCAAGCTGTCTCGGCTCGGGTCGAAGTTGCTGTGCAGCTGCATATCGAACAAGGCGAATTCCAGCTGGCGCACGGTGAACATGCCGCTCTGGAAATTGCGTGCTGCCAGCAGGCGATCGAACAGGTTGCGCGGCAGCGGCTCGCCGGTCTGCACGTGTGCGGTCATTGCCTGCACGCGCTCCCATTCCCAGCAGAAGTTTTCCATGAACTGGCTCGGCAACTCGACTGCATCCCACTCCACGCCGTTGATACCCGCTACACCCAGCTCGCCGATACGCGTCAGCAACTGATGCAGGCCGTGGCCCATCTCATGGAACAGCGTGGTGACTTCGCCGTGGCGGAAGGTGGCCGGTGCATTGCCGCTACCGCGGCCGAAGTTGCACACCAGATACACCAGCGGCGTCTGCACCCCGTTGGCGGTGGTGCGACGATTGCGGCAGTCGTCCATCCACGCGCCACCGCGCTTGCCCTCGCGCGCATACAGGTCCAGATAGAACTGGCCGACCAGGGCGCCTTGCGCATCTTCCAGCCGGTAAAACCGCACATCCGGATGCCACACCGGCGCGCTGTCCGGCTTGACCGTAAGCCCGTACAGGCTGTGGATCACATCGAACAGGCCGGCCAGCACCTTCGGCTCGGTGAAGTACTGTTTCACCTCCTGCTCGGAGAAGCTGTAACGCGCCTGCTTGAGCTTTTCCGATGCGTACGCCAGGTCCCAGGCATGCAGGTCGTGCAGACCGAGTTCGTCGCGCGCAAAGGCTTCCAGCTCGGCACGGTCACGCTGCGCGTGCGGCTTGGCACGCACGGCCAGATCGCGCAGAAAGCCCATCACTTCATCGGGGCTCTGCGCCATCTTGGTAGCGACGGAATAGTCCGCGTAGCTGGCGAAGCCGAGCAGCTGTGCCAACTCGGCGCGCAAGGCCAGAATGCGATCGATGTTGGCGCTGTTGTCCAGCGCGGCATCGCCAAATTCGGACGCGCGCTCGGCATTGGCGCGATACAACAGCGCGCGCAACTCGCGGCTGTCCGCATCGGTTTGCACCGGCAGATAGCACGGCATCTGCAAGGTGAATTTCCAACCTGGCACGCGGTCCTGTTCTGCGGCAGCGCGTGCCGCAGCGATCACTTCGGCCGTCAGCCCTGATAACTGCGTGTCGTCTTCGGTGAGGTAACACCACGCATCGGTGGCGTCGAGCACGTTCTGCAAAAACTTGGCCGCCAATGCCGAGAGTTCTTCCTGGATTTGCGCAAACCGCGCCTTGGCGGCGTCATCGAGCTCGGCACCGCCCAGGCGGAAATCGCGCAGCGCGTTTTCCAGCACCTTGCGACGGGCTTCATCGAAGTGTGCGGCTTCCGGCGATTGCGCCAGCGCCTTGTATTGCGCATACAGCGCCAGATTCTGACCCAGCGCGCTGCCGAAGCGGCTCACCTTGGGCAGATTGCTGTTGTAGGCCTCGCGCAGCTCCGGCGTGTTGACCACCGCCTGCAGATGCCCCACCTGCGCCCACGCACGCCACAGCCGCTCGGTGGCATCGTCCAGCGGCGTCACGAAGCTGTCCCAGCGCACCGGGCTGACCTGCTCGGCTGCCTTCACCGCCGCCTCGGCCTCGGCGAGCAATTGGTCGATCGCCGGGCCCACGTGTTCGGGGCGGATCGCATCGAAGGACGGCAGTCCGGACAGATCGAGCAGCGGGTTGGTCATGGGGCGCTCCGGTGGTGGACTGGATGATTGCCCGATATGGCGGTCATTCCAGCGCTGCACAAGGCAAAGCAGGCAAATCGCCGCCATTCACGGCCAGCGCAATGGCCGCATCGTTGTCGCTGACATCGATCTCGCGCGCCACGTACCAGGCCGGATCGTAATAACTGTGCGCGTAACGCTCGCCGGCATCGCACAGGATGGTGACGATGGAGCCCTGCCGGCCCTCGTCGCGCATGCGGCGGGCGGCATGCAGCACGCCAACGAAGTTGGTGCCGGTGGAGCCACCGACGCGGCGGCCGAGCGTGGCGCTGACGTGCCGCATCGCCGCCAGGCTCAATGCATCGGGTACCTTGATCATCACGTCCACGCAGCTGGCAATGAAGCTCGACTCCACCCGTGGGCGGCCGATGCCCTCGATGCGCGAGCCGCCGGTGATGGCCAGCTCCTTGGGGCAGTGGCCATCCACCGTGCGGCAATAGCCGTCGAAGAACACCGACACTTCCGGATCGGCGCAGAGGATGCGGGTGGCGTGGCGCCGATAGCGCACGTAGCGGCCCAAGGTGGCGCTGGTGCCGCCGGTGCCGGGGCTGCACACGATCCAGTCCGGAATCGGGTGCGGCTCCTCGGCCAGTTGCTTGAAGATCGATTCGGCGATGTTGTTGTTGGCGCGCCAATCGGTGGCACGCTCGGCGTAAGTGAACTGGTCCATGAAGTGCCCGCCGGTCTCGTGCGCAAGCTGGTGCGAGGCGCTGTCCAGATCGCAGGCGCGCGCGACCAGATGGCAACGACCACCCTGGAATTCGATCGCAGCGATCTTCTCCGGCGAGGTCGAAGCCGGCATCACCGCGATGAAGGGCACGCCCAGCAGGCGCGCGAAATACGCTTCGGAAATGGCGGTGGAGCCGCTGGACGCCTCGATCACCGGGCGCCCGGCGCGCAGCCAACCGTTGGTCAGCGCGTACAGGAACAGCGAGCGCGCCAGACGGTGCTTGAGGCTGCCGGTCGGGTGGCTGGACTCGTCCTTGAAGTACAGATCGATGCCCGGATAGCCCTGCAGATCCATCGGGATCAGATGGGTGTCGGCCGAACGATTGAAATCGGCTTCGATCTTCTGGATGGCGGCGGCCACCCACTGGCGCTGCGACATGGCAGGACTTGGCTGCGAAAGTAGTCTCAATTCTACCGCCGTCGCCCGCGCGCCCGCGCAGCCAGGTCATCGGGCCGGCAGCTGGCTGGAGGCCGATGCTATGCTCACCGCACCTGTCCGCTGCCCCGAGCGCCCGTGCTGCATCGCCTGCTCCGCCTGCTGCTGTGCCTGTGCCTGGTTGCCAATACGGCCACCGGCGCGTGGGCGTCGGTGGGCATGGCGATGCCGGTGATGGCATCAGGCGCAATGCCCGCTGCTGCGATGGTGAGTTCCGTATCGACCATGCATGCGGCGATGCCGGCCGCCATGCCGTGCCATGACGCCACGCCGCCGCCCACCTTCGCGCAGTTGCCTGACAAGGCCACACATGCGCATGCGCACGACTGCTGCAAGCTGGGCAGCTGCGATTGCCTGCAGCACTGCAGCCTCGCCTTGTTGACCTTGCCTGCAGTACCCCAGGGGCAGTTCGGCCAGCTGGCATTGCCGGCCACCTTGGCCGACGGGCGCAGCAGCCCGCTGCCCGACCAACCGGTGCGACCTCCCATCGCCTGAGCGCTGACGGCCTTGCCTTGGCCGTCATCGGCCCCGCGCGCGCGTTGCGTGGGTTTTCTCAGCTATGCGATGCGTCCGTCTTGACGATGGAACGCACCGGAGATGTCATGTCTTTCGATTCCCCGTGTTCCGATGCTTCATCCAGCAACGGCCTGAGCCGGCGCCGCTTCGTGCAAGGCTTGGCCCTGGGCGGCATTGCCGTTGCCGGCGGCCTGTGGCGCCGCGATGCGCGCGCAGCCACTCCGGCCAACACCCCGGTACTGCGCGGCAGCAGCCAGTCGCTGCAGATCGGCCGCATGCCGGTCGATTTCACCGGCCGCACCCGTCCCGCGATCACCGTCAACCAGCGCCTGCCGGCACCGATCCTGCGCTGGCGCGAGGGCGACACAGTGAGCGTGCGCGTGCGCAACGCGCTGACCGACCAGCCCACCTCGGTGCATTGGCATGGCCTGCTGCTGCCGGCCAACATGGATGGCGTGCCCGGCATGAGTTTCGACGGCATCGCGCCCGGCCAGGAGTATCACTACCGCTTTGCGCTGCGCCAGTCCGGCACCTACTGGTACCACAGCCATTCGATGTTCCAGGAGCAGGCCGGGCTGTATGGCGCCATCGTCATCGACCCGCTGACGCCGCCGCCGTATCGGCATGATCGCGAGCATGTGGTGCTGCTCTCGGACTGGACAGATCTCGACCCGGCCGCACTGTTCCGCCGTTTGAAACAGATGCCCAGCCACGACAACGATGCGCAACGCACCGTGGGCGATTTTCTACGCGATGCGCGCGACGACGGCCTGCGCGCCACGCTGGCAGACCGCGGCATGTGGGGGCGGATGCGCATGACGCCCACCGACCTCTCCGACGTCAACGCCAACACCTACACCTACCTGCTCAATGGCGTGGCGCCCGCCGGCAACTGGACCGGATTGTTCAAGCCGGGCGAAAAGGTGTTGCTGCGTTTCATCAACGGCTCGTCGATGACTTACTTCGACATCCGCATCCCCGGTCTGCGCATGACCGTGGTGGCCGCCGATGGGCAGTACGTGCATCCGGTCAGCGTGGACCAACTGCGCATCGCCGCGGCCGAAACCTTCGACGTGATTGTCGAACCGCTCGGCCAGGATGCGTTTACGTTATTCGCTCAGGACATGGGCCGCACCGGCTTTGCCTGCGGCACACTGGCGGTGCAGCACGGATTGCAGGCGCCGATTCCGGCACTGGATCCGCGCGCCATTCTGACCATGCAAGACATCGGCCATGGCGATGGAATGGGGCATGGCGACCACGCGATGCACGGCGACGGTACGACGCAAGGCGACGGTACGACGCAAGGCGACGCGCATGCAGCACACGCGATGGCAATGCCGATGCCGGAAATGCACGGGCATGGGGGTGGCAACACGCAGACCAAGACACCGCATCAACCCGCCAGCGAAGACGGCAACCCGTTGATCGACATGCGCAGCAATGCCACCGCGCCGCGCCTGGACGACCCTGGCGTGGGCTTGCGCGACAACGGACGTCGCGTGCTGTGCTACGCCGATCTGCACAGCGTGTTCGACGACCCGGATGGCCGCGAGCCCGGTCGCGAGATCGAGCTGCATCTGACCGGGCATATGGAAAAATTCGCCTGGTCATTCGATGGCATCGCATTCGCTTCCGCAGAGCCCTTGCGCCTGCAGTACGGCGAGCGGCTGCGCATCGTATTGGTCAACGACACCATGATGCAGCACCCCATCCATCTGCATGGCATGTGGAGCGATCTGGAAGATGCCGACGGCAACTTCCAGGTGCGCAAGCACACCATCGACATGCCACCCGGCACCCGCCGCACCTACCGCGTGCTCGCCGACGCGCTCGGTCGCTGGGCGTATCACTGCCATCTGCTGTACCACATGGAAGCGGGCATGATGCGCGAAGTGCGGGTGGAAGCATGAGCCGCTTTCGCACCCAGGCCTGGTTGGCAGCCGCGCTCTTGGCCAGTGCATCTGCGGTTGCACAGGAGCATCAGCACGATGCGATGCAAGACGCACCACAGGACATGCAGGACCATGCGATGCAGATGACCGATGGCGCGCAGAAGGCGCCGTCCTCATCTCAGGCCGCACACATGGACCACGCCCACATGTCGCACGCTGCCATGGAGACTGGAACCACGGAGCAGGAAGCGATGAAGCATGGATCCATGGACGATGCAGCCATGAGCCACCAGGCGATGGATCACTCGAAGATGGACCACATGCAGTCCACCAATGCCGCGCAAATTCCTGCATCGCCCACCAACACCACAATCACCGGCAACCTCGCCGATACACGCAGTACCGCACTCCCACGCACCCCCATCCCGACACCCACTGCGGAAGAAATCGCCGCCGCATTCGCCCCATTGCAAGCGCATACGATGCACTCGGCAGGCATCAACCACTATGTCCTGCTTGATCGAATGGAGGCTTCCAAAACCGAACGCGGTAGCGGCCAGGCATGGGAATCACGCGCATGGATCGGCGGCGACATCGATCGGCTATGGCTGCGCAGCGAAGGCGAGCGGCACGACGGACGCACCGAACCCGCCTCGCTGGAAACCTTCTACGGCCATGCCATCTCGCCGTGGTGGGATCTGCTCGTCGGCGCACGTCAGTACATCGGCACAGGCGACCATCGCAGCTGGGCGGCATTCGGCGTGCAGGGACTGGCGCCCTACAAGTTCGAAACCGAAGCCACGCTGTATGTAGGCGATGGCAGCCGCGCAGCACTGCGGCTGGCAGGCGAATACGAGGTGCTGCTGACAAACCGGCTGATCCTGCAACCGCACGTGGAAGCCGACATCGCGCTCACCGACGACAACCGCCGCGGGATGAGTCGCGGCCTGGAAGAAACCGAACTTGGCCTGCGCTTGCGCTACGAAATCACTCGCCGTTTCGCGCCATACATCGGTTGGGTACATCGCCGCCGCTTCGGCGATAGCGCAGCACGTGCGGCGATGGAGGATGCACCCGCACGCGACAGCCGTTTGGTTGCCGGTGTCCGCCTTTGGTTCTGAGGCAATGGCATCGTGCAGGCCGCAGCCTTCGATACCGCCATCAACGCTAACGCATCGCAGACGCTGCCAATGGCCATGACACGCCAACTACCACGCCCTCGCTAACATCGACAGCAACGCAGCATGCTGCGCCCTTATTCAACCCAGGAAACCGCCATGGCTTTGAACGATCTACAACACGTGCCAGGTGCCATCGCTGCGCCCGCCGAAACGCACGGCTTCGTATTCAACCACACCATGCTGCGCGTCAAGGATGCCAAGCAGTCGCTGGATTTCTACACACGCGTGCTGGGCTTCCGCCTGCTCGACGCACGCGATTTTGCCGACGCAACATTCAGCCTGTATTTTCTCGCGCTGCTGCCGGAAGGCACTGCCATTCCCGATGACGACGCGCAGCGCCGCCTGTGGATGGCCGGCATCCCCGGCGTGCTCGAACTGACCCACAACCACGGCACAGACACCCAGGACGGCCCGGTCTACCACGACGGCAACAGCGACCCGCGCGGCTTCGGCCACATCTGCGTTTCAGTGCCGGACATCCATGCCGCCTGCGCACGCTTCGACAGCCTCAACGTGCCCTACCAGAAACGCCTGGAAGACGGCCGCATGAAGCACCTGGCCTTCATCAAGGACCCGGATGGCTACTGGGTCGAGATCATCTCAAATACGCCATTGGCGTAAGGCAAACGAGAATGCCCGGTCTCCCCGGGCATTTTCATTCGACTTGGAGCCGCTGACAAAACGTAGCGAGCCGCTGTCAGGTGAGCGCGGACGGCGCGCTCAGAACCGCAGTGGACGCGTGGTACATGCCGATTCCGAGCACAGGCCGCGCCCGCCTGGCGGCTACGCAGTCGTTTTGTTGGCCGCTCTTATTGATCCGGCATCAACCAACTTGAATCAAGCCGCATAGCGAACCGGCCCATGCTCGAAGTATTTGCGAATCCGCTCAGGCTGGCGCTGCACGCTGCGAAGGTGGCGTGCGGTGGCCTTGACCAGTTGCAGCTTTGTGCGCGCTGGCGCCAGCGTCGTGACGGCTTGCTTGATGTCGGCGTTGGCCATTTCGTCGGGGTTGAGTTCGGGGCTGTAGCTGGGCAGGTAGAACACCTCGATCGCATCGGCGTGCTCGGCCAGCCACGCCTTGACGGGCTTGGCGTGGTGTACCCGCAGGTTGTCCAGGATCAGGAACAGCTTCTTGCTCGCCCCCTTGATCAGCCGGCGCAGGAAGTCGATCAGGATGTTCGTATTGAGCGCGCCGTCGAAGATGCGCCAGCGCATCTGGCCCTTGTTGGTCACGGTGGAGATCACCGACAGGCCGTGGCGCTTGCTGTTGACCCGGATCACAGGCGTCTGGCCTTTCGGGGCGAAGCCGCGCCCGCGCACGTCGTCGCTGCGCAGGCCGCTCTCGTCGCCCCAGTGAATCTCGGCGCCCTCGGCCTTGGCACGAGCGGCAATGACCGGGTAGTCCTCGTCGAGCCACTTCCGGACTGCGGCGGGTGATTGCTCGTAGGCCTTCTTCATCGGCTTTTGCGGCGTGAAGCCCCAGCGCGCCAGGTACAGCCCCATCGTGCGCACCGGCAGGCGAATGCCAAAGCGCTGCTCGATGAGCTGCGACACCGCCGCGCGCGTCCACAGCGCGTAGGGCATCTTCAACTGGTCAGGCGTCTTGTCGGTAATGAGCTTGCGCACCAAAGCTTCCTGCGCCGCGTCGAGCAGCCGGCCGTCGCCGCTGCGACGCCCGCTGGGCGCGTCGCGCAAAGCCTTGGCCCCTGCCACATCGTGACGCTTGCAGATGTCGAACACACCCGTGCGGCTCAACCCAGTCTGCGCCGCGATCTCGTCGTAGGTCTGGCCCGCCTTGCGCAGTCGAATGACCTGCACGCGCCTTTCGTGCCGCGCGTCGCGCGACAACGATCTCATGTCGGTTGCTTCCATCATCCTGAGATGATGGCGTCCACGAGAAGTTCAAGTTAACTACTTCCTA
>NZ_JBBYGR010000023.1:0-33074 GCF_038405005.1 Xanthomonas sp. JL1
AACTCCACTTGGCAATGAAGTCGCTCAGGTCAGGTCGCCTGGATCACTTCACAAGCGTTGGTGTTGCGAATCAGAGTTGACGCCGCCCCGGCTTATATGGATACCTGATTAGCCCTGAACTTCAGCTGCATCACCTCCCAGCTTATCGCTAAACCCGCCCAATGCCAGGCCGCCATGGGGTCTTGGCTGAAAGAACTTCGCACCGGCTCCTCGCGTCAGCAGCGCCAAGAGTCAGACGTCATGGAAAACATCGGTAAAACGAAGCTATTTGCAGGATTGCAACAAAAATCCAGCTGAGGGTCAGGGCTAATCAGGTATGGATATGCGCCATTTGACTGTGGATTTTACGGCAGAATGCTCAGGCCCGATGCCCGCTCATTTCCTGCCCGGCATGCTTGTCGAAGCGTACGTGCCACCAGGTGGCGCTGAGTGAGATCAGGCTGACGATGCAAAATGCCAGCGAAAAATCGCTCTGATGCGGTGTTGCATGGCCGCCGGCCAGCATCGCCAGGTTGAGAATCATCGCGCCGGCACACACGCCCACCGACAGCATGAGTTGCTGCATGGTGGTGTACAGGCTGCTGGCGCGGCTCATGCGCGCGGCAGGCACGTTTTCGTAGGCGATGGTGTTGTAGGCGGCGAACTGGAACGACATGAAGGCGCCGCAACACGGCAGCGGGCCGAACATCAATGCCGGCGGCCAGTCTGGGCGGAACAACGCGCACACCATATAGCCCAGGCTGGCGAGTACGCCGTTGCCGATCAGGCTGTTGCGATAGCCAAAACGACGTAGCAATTGCGGGGTGATGCTGCGCATCAGAAGTGCGCCGAGCGCGGTGGCCAGGATCAATTGGCCGCTATGCGCCGCGCTCATGCCGAAGCCGATCTGAAACAGCAAGGGCAACAGAAACGGCTGTGCGCCCTGGGTGATGCGCATCAATGCACCGCCGATCACCGACAACCGGAACGACTCGATCTGCAACAAACTCAGGTCCAGCAGCGGGGCGGGCGGGTGACGCGCGTGCCAGAGATATCCCAGCGCAGCGCTGCTGCCGATTGCCAGCAGCCAGCTGGCTTCGCCGATGCCGTGTTCCTGGCTGACCATTGCCAGGCCGAACAGCAGGCAGCCCAGCGCGGTGCCGCACAGCACGAAGCCGCGCAGATCGAAACGCGCCGGCACCGATTCGGTGGGGATGTCCGGAATGAAACGTCGCACCAGCAGAAAGCCGGCAATACCAATCGGCACGTTGATGTAGAAGATCCAGCGCCAATCCAGATACGAGACGAAAAAGCCGCCCAGCGGCGGGCCGAGCATCGGGCCGATGAAAGCCGGCACCAGCGTCCAGGCCATGGCCGACATCAGATGGCGGCGCTCCACCGTGCGCAGCAGGATCAGCCGGCCGAGCGGGGCCATCATGGCGCCGCCCGCACCTTGCAACATACGTGCGGCCACCATGGTGGGCAGGCTGTCGGCCAGCGAACACAGGATCGAGCCACCGACAAACACCCAGATGGAGGCGCCGAACACGCGGCGCAGGCCGAAGCGGTCGGCGATGGCGCCGCTGGCCGGGATCAACACCGCCAGCGCCAGCAGGTAGCAGGTTATGGCGATGCTCATGACCGGCGCGGCCACGCCGAAGTCGCGCGCCAGGGTCGGTAGCGCGGTGGCCAGCACGGTGGCATATGGATCCCATTCGTTCGCGCACGCCAAGTCCTGCCCGCGAGCTTCTGCCCGGACCCCAACCGGATAGGGTTCAGCCGACTGCAGATCGGGGGGGGGCTCCGCCTGCTGGCGGCCCCCTGGATGGCTTGCCCGCTCGGCGGACGATGTCCCGGACCCGGCTGCCATCTCCCCCTGCGCCCTCGCCTGCGTTCTCGGCGGGCAGCTTCAGCGATCTGCTCCGTCAGTTCGATCCGTCGCTTCTTGATACATCGCTTCTTGATTCGATTCCTGCCGTCGGCACGCCGCATACAGCGGCTGCCCCAGCAGAGTGGGATGAGGTGCAATCGGGTCTGCGTGCAGCCGATGACCCGCCACCCACCGTGCGTGTCGCTGTCACTGCCGCGCGGCCGCCGCGCGCTAAGCCGGCCCCGCGACGGCGTGCGGCGCAACCCTCCGACGCTTCGCCGGCCGCGCAGGTGGATCTACGCACGCTCGGCTACAGTCAGCAGCAGCAAGAGAAGATCAAACCGAAGGTGCGTTCGACAGTGGCGCAGCACCACGAGGCACTGGTGGGCCATGGGTTTACACACGCGCACATCGTTGCGCTCAGCCAACACCCGGCAGCGTTAGGGACCGTTGCTGTCACGTATCAGGACATAATCAGGGCGTTGCCAGAGGCGACACACGAAGACATCGTTGGCGTCGGCAAACAGTGGTCCGGCGCACGCGCCCTGGAGGCCTTGCTCACGAAGGCGGGGGAGTTGAGAGGTCCGCCGTTACAGTTGGACACAGGCCAACTTCTCAAGATTGCAAAACGTGGCGGCGTGACCGCAGTGGAGGCAGTGCATGCATGGCGCAATGCACTGACGGGTGCCCCCCTGAACCTGACCCCGGACCAAGTGGTGGCCATCGCCAGCAATATTGGCGGCAACCAGGCGCTGGAGACGGTGCAGCGGCTGTTGCCGGTGCTGTGCCAGGCCCATGGCCTGACCCCGGACCAGGTCGTGGCCATCGCCAGCCATGGCGGCGGCAAGCAGGCGCTGGAGACGCTGCAGCGGCTGTTGCCGGTGCTGTGCCAGGACCATGGCCTGACCCCGGACCAGGTGGTGGCCATCGCCAGCAATATTGGCGGCAAGCAGGCGCTGGAGACGGTGCAGCGGCTGTTGCCGGTGCTGTGCCAGGACCATGGCCTGACCCCGGACCAGGTGGTGGCCATCGCCAGCAATGGCGGCGGCAAGCAGGCGCTGGAGACGCTGCAACGGCTGTTGCCGGTGCTGTGCCAGGCCCATGGCCTGACCCCGGACCAGGTGCTGGCCATCGCCAGCCATGGCGGCGGCAAGCAGGCGCTGGAGACGCTGCAGCGGCTGTTGCCGGTGCTGTGCCAGGACCATGGCCTGACCCCGGCCCAAGTGGTGGCCCTCGCCAGCCACGATGGCGGCAAGCAGGCGCTGGAGACGGTGCAGCGGCTGTTGCCGGTGCTGTGCCAGGACCATGGCCTGACCCCGGCCCAGGTGGTGGCCATCGCCAGCAATAGTGGCGGCAAGCAGGCGCTGGAGACGGTGCAGCGGCTGTTGCCGGTGCTGTGCCAGGACCATGGCCTGACCCCGGACCAGGTCGTGGCCATCGCCAGCAATGGCGGCGGCAAGCAGGCGCTGGAGACGGTGCAACGGCTGTTGCCGGTGCTGTGCCAGGACCATGGCCTGACCCCGGACCAGGTGGTGGCCATCGCCAGCCACGATGGCGGCAAGCAGGCGCTGGAGACGGTGCAGCGGCTGTTGCCGGTGCTGTGCCAGGACCATGGCCTGACCCCGGACCAGGTCGTGGCCATCGCCAACAATAACGGCGGCAAGCAGGCGCTGGAGACGGTGCAACGGCTGTTGCTGGTGCTGTGCCAGGCCCATGGCCTGACCCCGGACCAGGTCGTGGCCATCGCCAGCAATGGCGGCGGCAAGCAGGCGCTGGAGACGGTGCAACGGCTGTTGCCGGTGCTGTGCCAGGACCATGGCCTGACCCCGGACCAGGTGGTGGCCATCGCCAGCCATGGCGGCGGCAAGCAGGCGCTGGAGACGGTGCAGCGGCTGTTGCCGGTGCTGTGCCAGGACCATGGCCTGACCCCGGACCAGGTCGTGGCCATCGCCAGCAATGGCGGCGGCAAGCAGGCGCTGGAGACGGTGCAGCGGCTGTTGCCGGTGCTGTGCCAGGACCATGGCCTGACCCCGGACCAGGTGGTGGCCATCGCCAGCCACGATGGCGGCAAGCAGGCGCTGGAGACGGTGCAGCGGCTGTTGCCGGTGCTGTGCCAGGACCATGGCCTGACCCCGGACCAGGTGGTGGCCATCGCCAGCCATGGCGGCGGCAAGCAGGCGCTGGAGACGGTGCAGCGGCTGTTGCCGGTGCTGTGCCAGGACCATGGCCTGACCCCGGACCAGGTCGTGGCCATCGCCAGCCACGATGGCGGCAAGCAGGCGCTGGAGACGGTGCAGCGGCTGTTGCCGGTGCTGTGCCAGGACCATGGCCTGACCCCGGACCAGGTGGTGGCCATCGCCAGCCACGATGGCGGCAAGCAGGCGCTGGAGACGGTGCAGCGGCTGTTGCCGGTGCTGTGCCAGGACCATGGCCTGACCCTGGACCAGGTGGTGGCCATCGCCAGCAATATTGGCGGCAAGCAGGCGCTGGAGACGGTGCAGCGGCTGTTGCCGGTGCTGTGCCAGGACCATGGCCTGACCCCGGACCAGGTGGTGGCCATCGCCAACAATAACGGCGGCAAGCAGGCGCTGGAGACGGTGCAGCGGCTGTTGCCGGTGCTGTGCCAGGACCATGGCCTGACCCCGGACCAGGTGGTGGCCATCGCCAGCAATGGCGGCGGCAAGCAGGCGCTGGAGAGCATTGTTGCCCAGTTATCTTGCCCTGATCCGGCGTTGGCCGCGTTGACCAACGACCACCTCGTCGCCTTGGCCTGCCTCGGCGGACGTCCTGCCCTGGATGCAGTGAAAAAGGGATTGCCGCACGCGCCGGAATTGATCAGAAGAATCAATCGCCGCATTCCCGAACGCACGTCCCATCGCGTTGCCGACCTCCCCGAACGCACGTCCAATCGCGTTGCCGACCTCGCGCACGTGGTGCGCGTGCTTGGTTTTTTCCAGAGCCACTCCCACCCAGCGCAAGCATTCGATGACGCCATGACGCAGTTCGGGATGAGCAGGCACGGGTTGGTACAGCTCTTTCGCAGAGTGGGCGTCACCGAACTCGAAGCCCGCTGCGGAACGCTCCCCCCAGCCTCGCAGCGTTGGGACCGTATCCTCCAGGCATCAGGGATGAAAAGGGCCAAACCGTCCCCTACTTCAGCTCAAACACCGGATCAGGCGTCTTTGCATGCATTCGCCGATTCGCTGGAGCGTGACCTTGATGCGCCCAGCCCAATGCACGAGGGAGATCAGACGCGGGCAAGCAGCCGTAAACGGTCCCGATCGGATCGTGCTGTCACCGGCCCCTCCGCACAGCAATCTTTCGAGGTACGCGTTCCCGAACAGCGCGATGCGCTGCATTTGCCCCTCAGCTGGAGGGTAAAACGCCCGCGTACCAGGATCGGGGGCGGCCTCCCGGATCCTGGTACGCCCATCGCTGCCGACCTGGCAGCGTCCAGCACCGTGCTGTGGGAACAAGATGCGGCCCCCTTCGCAGGGGCAGCGGATGATTTCCCGGCATTCAACGAAGAGGAGCTCGCATGGTTGATGGAGCTATTGCCTCAGTCAGGCTCAGTCGGAGGGACGATCTGACCATCTGCTCCATGAAAATGGCGCAGGCCAGGATCAGCGAGATGATGCGGTAATCGGGATAACGCGGCGGCGTAGCGCCGGCCTCGGACACGCTGGAGGACATCGGACTCTCGGTTGCGGGGCCACCCCGCCTGCGCCGCAGATGGCAACAAGGTTGGCCCGCGTCGCACGGTGTTGTGTGGCGAAACAATATGTATTATCTACTTATGTATAGTGTTGTTCAGGGCAACGGCCGCAACGCTGCGTGCGTTTGGTGCGGGCTGGGTGGATGCCGCGGCGCGCGGTTCATCTCAAGGCCATCGTGAGGGAGAGGAGACTGCAAACGCAGCTGTTGCTCAGGCGACGCCGTCGCGTCGCTCGCCCTGGTTTGCAGAGGCTGTGCCGTCGGCTCCCGCTGGCAGAGGACGGCATCAGGCACCTAGCGTGATCGAGCGTCTCTCGGCGCGAAACGATTGCGTGGTTGGGTGATGCCGAGGGTCGGTCTTCCCCTCATCCCTCCGATCAGGACACCCTTCTCCCGGTGGGAGAAAGCAAATCGAACATATGCTGCGATGCTCAAATCCCGCTCCCGCCTGGACGACAACGTGCGGCATATGCGCCGCTTACGTGCCTTTGAGCACCTAAGAGCGGCGAACAACACGTCGCGAGCAGCGGTCAGGTAGACACGGGCGGCGCGCTCACAACCGCAGTGGACGCGTGGTCCATGCCGCTTCCGAGCACCGGCCGCGCCCGCCTGGCGGTGAGCGCCGTCGTTTTGTTAGCCGCTCTAAGCCGGCAAGCGCGCGCCGGGCGCGGAGCGGGGGTACTGGTGAAGACAGCGAGCCTCAGATTGCGTATGGGCAGTTGTCCTACTGCCTAGATCAGTGCATGAATCCGCCTAGATCACGCTATGGCGCAGGGCTGTCCCAGGCGTCCTTGATCTGCAGAATCTGCGGTAATGCCTCACGGAAATGCTGCACCAGCCGCGGTTCCAATTGTTTGCCTGCCATGCTGTCGAGCTTGCGCATGGCGTCTTCCACGGTCCATGGCGCCTTGTAGGCGCGCCGCCCGCACAGCGCGTCGAACACGTCGGCCACCGCCACGATGCGTGCCGATTCGGGAATGGCATCTCCGGACAACCCCTCGGGATAGCCGCTGCCGTCCCAGCATTCGTGATGATGCAGCGCGATTTCCGCTGCCAGCTGGAATATCGCACCGCGGCCGTGGCGCAAGAGATCGTGGCCGGCTTGCGGGTGCTGACGCACCATCGAGCGTTCGTGTTCGTCCAGCGAATCGGGCTTTTGCAGAATGCTGCCGGGCACCGCGATCTTGCCGGCGTCGTGCAGCGGGGCGGCGTCCTGCAGGGTCTGCGCCTGCTGCGGCGACCAGCCCACTGCTTCGGCCAGGACCCGCGCATACACCGCCATGCGCCAGATATGTGCGCCGGTGTTGGCGTCCTGGCCCCGGCCGGCGGTGCCGAGCAAATGGATCGCGTCGCGGTATTGCTGGGCAAGGCGTACGTTCTCGGCCAGCTTCAATTGAGTGGCGATACGTGCCTTGAGCAGCGTAGGCGAGTAGGGCTTGCTGACGTAATCGGCCGCGCCTGCCTCCAGCCCGAGGCGTTCGTCGTGCTCGCTGTTGCGCGAACTCACGAACAGAATCGGGATGGCGTTGCTGGACGGCTGCTGCTTGAGCGCGCGCGCCACCGCATAGCCGTCCATGTCCGGCAATTCGACATCCAGCAGGATGAGCTTGGGCGTGTGGCGCGTCACCGCATCCAGGGCTTCGCCGCCGGATTTGGCGAACACCAGCGCGAAGTCGTCGCGCAGCAGCTGGCGCAGGGTGGCCAGGTTGCTGGATTCGTCGTCGACACACAACAGGGGGCGGGACGGCATGGTGGATCCTTGCCAAGGCTCGGGGGAGCGCGATCAGTGCAGGTGGGTCGTCTGCCACTCGCGCAACGTGGTTTCGGCGCGACGGAAGTCGAAATCTTCGACCGCGCGCTGCAATGCTTCCTGCAGCGTGCGCGGTAAACGTGGCGCGCAGATCATCAGCGCGTGGTCGATCTGGTCGGCATTGTCGCTGGCGAAGGCCGATGTCAGGATCTGCACGCTGTCTGCATCCAATGCAACGCCATCCTCGTCGGCGGCAATGTCGGTGTCGCCGTGTTGCAAAAATGCCTGGATGGCCTCAGCGGTGCGCTGCATGACGTCCTTCAACGCGATCAGCGAGGCGGTGATGTCGTGCCCTTCGTCGATACTGGTTTCAAGGTCGCCAGCTGCATCAGCCAGCGCAGGCAATGCCAGCGATCCGGCCGCGCCGCGCAACTTGTGGGCCATCGCACCGATGGCCGGCAATTCATTGCGGCGCAGATGCTCGGCGGCCACTTCCGCCGGGTCCGGGTTGTCGCGCAGCAGCTTGGTCAGATAGCGCGCATACGGCTCGCGTTCGCGCCACAGGCTGCGTGCGCGCGTGGCGTCCAGCAATTCAGGTTCGCTATGCTCCCACTCGGGACCGGCATACACCTCGGTCTCATGCGGAAGCGACGGAATGCGCCGCGTGCCCGGCTGCAGAAAATGCCGAATGGCAGTGACCAATTCTTCGACATTGAACGGTTTGGCGATAAAACCATTCATGCCGGCTGCCAGGGCTTTTTCCTGCTGCGGGCGGAACGCGCCGGCGGTCAGCGCAATCACCGGCAAGCTGGCCAGTGCGGGAATCTGGCGCAGCCGGCGGGTGGCCTCGTAGCCGTCCACCACCGGCATCTGTACATCCATCAGCACCAGATGAAACAGGTTGGGCGTGCGCTTGAGCGTGCTGACGGCCTGTTCGCCATCGTGGGCGACGGTGACCATGGCGCCTTCGCCTTCAAGAATGCGCTGCGCCACTTCGCAATTGATTTCGCTGTCGTCGACCAGCAGCAGGTGCACGCCTTCCAGACGCCGCGCAACGAACGTGGGGGTGGCCGCACGGGTGCCTGGGCGTTGGTCCATCAGTTGTTCGAACAGCCGATGCAGGGCCGCGCCGGTCACCGGTTTGGTCATCACCGCATCCAGATCCTGTTGTTCCGGGTGCTGTTCCAGCAGACGACGCTCGTAGGCGGTCACCATGACGATCACCGGATGTGGGCCGGGCGTGGCGCGCGCACGGATCTCGCGTGCAATGGCGACCCCGTCGATGTCGGGCATGCGCCAGTCGAGCAGAAAAATATCGTATGGCTCTGCAGCGTGTTCGATGGCTTGCAGCGCGGCCTGGCCGCTGGCCACCGCATCCACGCGCCAGCCCAGCTCGGTGGCGATGCGCACCAGGTTGTTGAGCGCGGCATCGTGGTCGTCGGCGATCAGCACGCGCGGCATCGCTTCCGGTGGCAAGCTGGGCAGGTCGCGCTGTTCTTGGGGTGGTGCAGATTTCTCCAGCGTGATCACGAAATAGAATTCGCTACCGCGGCCGGGTACGCTTTCCACTTCCAGTTCGCCGCCCATCAATTCGATCAAGCGCCGGCTGATGGTCAGACCCAGACCGCTGCCGCCGTAACGCCGGCTGGTGGAGGTGTCGGCCTGCAGGAATGGCGAGAAGATCAGGCTCTGCTTTTCCTTGGAGATGCCGATGCCCGTATCGCGTACCGAAAACAGCAATTTGAATTTGTTGGGGTCGCCGCTGGGGAAGCGCCGCACCGACAGCACCACTTCGCCCTGTTCAGTGAACTTGATCGCATTGCCGACCAGGTTGACCAGCACCTGATTGATGCGCAGCGCATCGCCCAGCAGCCAACGACTGTCGCGCGGCAAGGGTTCGACGATCATCTCCACTGGCTTGGCGCTGAGCGAGGAGCGCATCAGTTCGGCGATGTTGTCGAACAGCTGGTTCAGATCGAACGGCGCGCATTCCAGATCGATACGCCCGGCCTCGATCTTGGAGAAGTCCAGGATGTCGTTGATGATTTCCAGCAGCGTGCGTGCGGAGCGGTCGATCTTGGCGACCATGTCCTGCGCGGCGCCGGGCAGCTCGCTGCGCTGAAGCAGGTACAGCATGCCCAGAATGGCGTTCATGGGCGTGCGGATTTCGTGGCTCATGTTGGCCAGGAAATCGGACTTGGACTGATTGGCGCTCTTGGCCGCGTCCATCGCCAGACGCAGCTGTTTTTCGTGCAGCTTCTGCTCGGTGAGGTCCACCGCCACGCCCAGATAGCCGATCACCTGGTCGTGGTCGTCGCGCAGGGTGCTCAAGGTCAGCAGCACCGGCAGGCGACGTCCGTCATGGCTGACGTAGGTCCACTCGCTGGTGTCGCTGCGACCCAGGCTGGTGAGTGCGGCGATCGCTTCCAGCGTATGCGCCACCGGCGTACCGGTCTGGTCGGCGAGCATGCGCGCGCGCTCTTGCAGTTCGTCCTGTTCGATGAACTGGCTGGCCTTGCGCCGACCGATCACTTCTGCAGCGTTGTAACCCAGCATTTTTTCCGCAGCCGGATTAAACAGCGTGACGAAGCCGCTGGAATCGGTGGCGATGATGGCGTAGCCGGCGTGGGCCAGGATCGCGCGTTGCAGTACCGAGAACTTCACCAGCTCGCCGGTGCGTTCGGCCACCTGATGTTCGAGCGAGGCGTTGAGATCGATGCTGCGTTGATGCGAGCGCACGCGGTCGGAGATGTCGCGGAAAAAATGCGAATGCCCGCTGAGTGTGCCTTCGCTTTCGATAATGGGCGATTTGCTGGCCAGTACATGCACTTGATGCCCGTCGCGATGGTGCATGGTCTGCGCCGCCGATGCGTTGGCCGCCAGTGCAGCGTCGGCATGGTCGATCTCAGGCATCGCATAGGCCTGCGGCGCCAGCAGCATGGTCAGGTCTTGATCGATCGCCTCTTCGGCGGTGTAGCCGAACATCGCCTCGGCGGCGGGATTCCAAAGCGTGATGCGCCCATCCGGGGTTTCGGCAACGATGGCTTCGCTGGAATGGCTGACCAGTGCGGCCAGCTCCATCTGTTTGCGCAGGACTTCTTCGCGGCGTAGTCCATTGCTGAAATACAGCACCAGCAGGGCGGCAAACAGCACCGAACCGGCCATTACCAGTCCGCCGATCAACCAGGGCGAATTCTGGTTGAGCGAGGCGATGAAGCTGGCGGTGGGGTGGGCGGTGATGACCCAGGTGCGGCCATACATCGGCAACAACGTCACCACCGGCGGACCCAGCGCACTGTCGATGGCCGGCGTGCCGCTGCGATATAAATTGTGGGTTGGCTCGTTGCGGTCGGAAATATCCAGCGCGATGTCGTCGCGTTCGCCCAGTGCGCTTTGCACAATCTGCGCGAGGCTGAAAGGCGCATACACCCAGCCGCTGGTGGCGACCATGCGCTGTTGCGGCGTCTGCAACGGCATGCCTTCGCGATAGATCGCCAACAGCAACCAAAAGCCGCTTTCTCTGGGAACACGGTAACCGAACAGCGAGATCGGCGAGGTCATGATGGGCTCGCCGCTGCGCGCGGCCTGCAAAGCGGCGGCACGCCTGTGCGGATCGGAGGCGATATCGATGCCCAGCGGGTGATTGCCCGAGGATTCCGGCTCGAAATACAACACTATGTAGCGCTCGCCATCCCATGGCGCCAATGGCCGGCGCTGGATGTCCGGCGCACCGTCGGCACGCGCATTCTGCAAAAACGCGTCTTCGTCGGCCGGGGCGACGCGATGGATATAGCCATAGCCCAGCACGCCAGGAAACTCGCGCGGATAATCCCGCGAACGGCTGTACGAGGTGAAGCGTTCTCGACTGATGATGTCACTGCCTGCGCCGATCACCGCACCGCGTGCGCCACGCAAGCCATGCTCTAAGGTGGACATGCGTTCGCTGATGTTGCGTGTCAGCGTGCGCACCACATACTGGAAC
The DNA here is from genome assembly GCF_038405005.1 of Xanthomonas sp. JL1. Lineage (NCBI taxonomy): Bacteria > Pseudomonadati > Pseudomonadota > Gammaproteobacteria > Lysobacterales > Lysobacteraceae > Xanthomonas > Xanthomonas sp. JL1. The sequence continues at coordinate 11,296 of NZ_JBBYGR010000023.1, forward strand.
CGCTGCTCGCGCTCGCGCTCGTTATGCTGTTGCAGCCACACGCCGGTGACGATGGCGGCGATCAGGCCGGCGCTCAGGATCAGCAATGCACCAAAGAATGCGCGACGCCCATAGATCCTGCGCAAATCCCAGCGGCTCTTCGGCATGTTCGTTCCTTCGCGTTGCCCGTTACGTGCCCAGAGTTCTGGCCGACGTACGTCGACCTCGTTGTACCGCCTGACGATGCTATGGCTGTGCAGTTCCTTACGCCTGCACCTCATCGGAGTGGGAGATCGGTGTTTCCAGCATCAGAACGAGAGCCAGATCGACAACGCGTGAAGGATGAGCCCGATCAACCCACCGACCAACGTTCCATTGAAGCGAATGTATTGCAGATCGCGCCCCACACCCAATTCCAATTGTTCGACGAGGTGACGTTCGTCCCAACTTTTCATCGTCGATGCAATGTGATCGGTCACCGATGTGCGCAAGCGCGTGGTGAGCTTATCAGCCGCTTGCAACATATGTTGATTGAGTGCTTCGCGTAGCGAGGGGTCTTGCGACAAGGCCTGGCCGAGCGATTGCATGGAACGTTCCATGTGCGCGGCCATCGACGACTGCTCGCGCGCCAGGTCGTTGCGCAATGCATCGCGAATTTCGCTCCAGAGACCTTGCACGTATTCCTGCAATGCCGGATGTTCGATCGCGCGTTGCTTTAGTTCTTCCACGCGTACGGCCATTTCCGGCTCATCGCGCAGCCGCGTGATGTAGCCCTGCAACCACGCCTCATAGTCGAGCCTGATTGGGTGCTCGGGCGTCTTGAGGATGTCCTGCAGTTCTTCGATCGCCGCGCGCGCCATGCGGTCGGCCAGACTGTCGCCGATCTCTTCGATCGGCTTGACCCAGTTCACGGTGCCGACCAGCTTGGGCCACTCGCGCCGCGCGTAACGCACGATCAATGCAGAGGCGCGCGTCTTGACCTGTTCCTGGTCCAGCCATTCGCCCAGCCGCAGTAATACTTCATCCAGCAGTTTTTGATGGCGCCCGTCGGTGGTGAGCAGCGCCATGATGTCGCCGATGGTGGCGGCAGCATTCCATTTGCGCAGGCGGTCGACCACGAAGCCGTGAATCGCGCGGCGGACTGCCGCTTCGTCGAGGAGTTCCAGCGCCTGCAGCATCCAGCTGCGTGCCATCTGCGCCAGCATGCGTGCCTGTTCGGGTTTTGCCAACCAATCGCCCAGGCGGCTGGCGGGATCGAACACACGCAATTTTTCCATCAACGCATCGGGGGCGAGGAACTGGTCGCGCACGAACACGGCCAGGCCGTCGGCCAGCCGGTCCTTGCCGCGTGGCAGGATGGCGGTATGCGGAATCGGCAGGCCCATCGGGCGTCGGAACAGTGCGACCACCGCAAACCAGTCAGCCAATGCGCCCACCGTGGCCGCTTCGCAGAAGGCCGACACCCATGCCCAGACGCCGTGTTCGCCCATCAGGTGGCTGGTGATGAAGCCAGCGAACATTGCCAGCAGCAAGGCCAACGCCAATCGCTTCATGCGCTGCAGTTGGGTACGACGGGGATCGATGGGGTGGGGTGTGCTGAGACTGGGTTCCATCGGTGAAGTGTACCCAGTCGTTTGACCAGGGCATGTCCACGGCAGGTGGCGCCATCGCGCGCGCAGGTTGCTGGCCGCGTTTTGCGTGCCTTGTGCTCCAGCTGCGCTTGGGTTGGGGCGACCCAGCGGCTGGTGCGCTCCTACGTGTTGCTGTCGACTGTCGGGTGCACTCAGCCGCGCAAGCGTTCCAACTGCGCCTGCAATGCGGTCACCTTGGACTGCAGCGTAGCGTTTTCGTTTTCCAGTTCGGTGACGCGGCGCTGCAAGGCCTTGAGGTCGCGGCGTTCGGCTTCGCCACCTTCGGCTTCGTCGGCCTTGGGTTTGCGCTTGGCATCGCGCACGCGCTTGGCGGCCTGCTTGAGCTCGGCCTTGCCGGCCTGGGCGGCGGCGCGTTGTTCGTCTGCGGACAGTGTGGCCACGGCAGCGGCGGCACTGATCGAAATCTCGCCGGCCCTGACCGCTTGCACCACTTCCGGCGCGGCCTGTTTATGGATCCGTTCGATCATCACCACCTGGTTGCTGCTCAGGCGCGCTTCGCGTGCCAGTTCGGCGCGGCTGACCGGGGTGGAGGTCTCTTCCCACGGAGGGCTGTCGCTGTCATCGGCGGTGTGCGCGTTGCCGTCGTCAAGGCCAGTGGCGGGCTGGTCGCCGGCCACCACCGATGCCTCAACAGCGGCGTCGGCGTCGCGCTGGGTGCGTTGGCGCGCGGCCAGGATCTCGCGCTTGCGCAACGCCAGCACGCCGCGCTGGAAGTCGGAGACGCTGCGCCGGCCCAGGTGCTGCTCGATCATCCACAGGTGCACGTCCTGCATGGACTGGAAGCGCGGGTTCTGCACAGTCTGGAACGGCAGGCCGTGCTTCTGGCAGATACCGTAACGGTTGTGGCCATCCACCAGCACATCGCCCCACAACACCAACGCATCGCGGCAGCCTTCGGCCAGCAGGCCGCGTTCCAGCGCCTCGTGCTCGTCGGGCGTCAGCGGGTCGATATAGGCCTTGAGTTCTTCTTTGACAACGATGTTCATGCGGCAACTGCTGGGGGTACGGGGCGGGCATTGTAGTGAGCCTGCCTGATCCTGTCCGCTGCGGCGCGGGCAACGCCTTCCAATGTGAGGGCGCCGGAGGCAAACTACCGTTCAGCTAGACTGACGCCAGAACGTCCAGATAATTGGCGAAAGGATGATGTTTGGTATGGTAGATCCGGTCGATCAGGCAGCTCTCGACTATTGGCATGGCGTCGAGTTTTTCAACATCTACGATCTCGACGAGCAGTTGGAAAAGGCCCGCAAGCACCGGCCTGTGCATCTGCTTGGACCGGAACAGATGATTGATGGTACCTGGGACTCGGCAAGCGTTGCTCCAAGGTTGCTGTATTTGCTGCCGTTCCCCGCAACGGAGGCGACCAGGATTGTCGCAGCGCAACTTTCAGAGCCAGAGGCTTCGTCCATTGTCAATGCGCGTGACAGTGAGTTGTGTGCGGACGGCTTTACATGCTTTGCGAAACTCAAGCTCAGTGCCAATGGACGCCCCAACTTTGGCGCAATCAGCTTCTCTGCGTTGCCATGGGCAATAGGTCAGTTGCAGGCAGGATCGTTGGATCGGCTGTCGATGCGGCAGTTCGAGCAGGAAACCACTGCGCTCAGGTATGAGCTGATACAGGAATGCGGTGCCGCGACCCCGGAGTTCGATGCAGCTGCGCTATCGGCATTAGTGGAGCGGCTGGTGCAGTGGGCAGGCTATCGGCCACCTGCCGGGAGTGCATGGGCGTGGATGGAGGTGCTGCAGGAACCGGAGACAGCTGCCGCGTCCGCAGCTGTATCGGAGGCCGCCGCCATCGAAGGCGATGCCTCTGGTGAAGACGCAGCGGAGGATCTGCCGATACTTAACAGTTTCTTCGTCCACGACCTCAATCAAGCCAAGGGTATGCTCAGGCAACCAGCGCCGCCGCGTGCATTGCAGGCCTATCTGGCTGGCATCGACGTGCCAAAGCTTGATTTGGACAGTGCGCACGGACATTCGCACATCCTGCAGACTCTGCGACCCACCAGCAGCATTGCCGGGCGTTGGCCATCGCTGCCAGACCAGTGCCAGTCGTTGATGCAGCAGTTCGCTTTGAACAAGATGAAGGCGCTCGAACCGGGCCAGATCCTGGCAGTCAATGGGCCGCCGGGAACCGGCAAAACGACACTGCTACGCGATCTGATTGCGCATCTGGTGGTGGAGCGTGCTGGCGTGCTGGCAGGGCTGGCCGATGTCAGGCAGGGATTGTCGAGCGAGACATTGGAACTGCCGTTCTTAGGCAAGGCCAAGCCGATGTACAAATTGGCTCCTGCGTTGACCGGCTATGAAATTGTGGTCGCTTCCACCAACAACGGCGCGGTCGAAAATCTGTCCCTGGAGTTGCCGCAATGCAGCGGCATCGATCCGGCGTTGCTCGACTCCTTGCGATATTTTCAGCCGGTTGCCACCAAATATGCCGGCAGTCATGCCAGCAAGCCCTGGGCAGCCCCGCAACTGCCGGTCTGGGGTTTGGTTTCTGCTGCGCTGGGCAAAAAAGCCAACTGCACACGTTTCAACGATATCTTTGGTTATCGTGCTGCCACGCCCGACAAACCGCCGGAAAAGTATCTGGCAGATGCCAAGGTGGATCATGCAGCCTGGGACAACGCCAATGCCCAGACGTATTGGCGTTACCGCAAACAGCTGAATGCGCCAATGTCTTTCAAAACCGCGCAGGAAAAATTCATCGATGCGCGGGCTGCATACAACAAGGAACATGCAGTGCTTGTCCGTCTGGAGGCGTCGCTGGCACAGCTGCATGCCGATTGGGAGCGCGCCGGTTTCTTGTGCGAGGCCCTGCCAGCGTTCGATTCACTGCCTCTAGCCGAACTTGCAGCTGCGGCGGGCGCTCTGGCGCAGCGGTCGCAGGAAGATGCAGACGGCCTTGAGCGCCGCCTGCTGCCGAAATGGTTGCGCTGGCTGTCGCAGATATTTGACGCCAAGCGCTATCAGCAATGGTGCACCTACTGCGATCTTGCCTCAGCCTTGCGGCGGCTTGCGCAGGACACTGAAACGTTTGCGCAGCAATGCGCGGCTGCCGATGTTGCGATCTGGGATGGTGGCTCCCTGGACAGTCATGCCAATCAGGTCAACGCGTTCTGGCAAGGACCCCGCCTGAACCAGTCGCGCAATGCACTTTTCGCTGCCGCCATGGCCTTGCACGAGGCGTTTTTCCTCAATGCTCAGCCAACCATCGGCTTGGCGATCAGCGATTTGCTGTCACGTCCGTCCGAATCCGGCAACGATGCAACGGCGCTGTGGCAATGGCTTTTCATGCTGACACCGGTCGTGTCGACCACGTTTGCTTCGGTACGTCGCCAATTTGCCGGCGTTGGCAGCGAGGAGCTGGGCTGGCTGATAGTCGATGAGGCCGGCCAGGCGCCGCCGCAGGCGACGGTGGGCGCGATGATGCGGGCGCAACGTGTTGTGGTAGTTGGCGATCCACTACAGATTCCGCCGGTCGTGCCGCACGGCACCCGCTTGCTTCAGTTGCTTGGCAACCACTGGTTGGGACAGCAGTACGCCAGGTATGCTGTCGACAAGAACTCGGTGCAGACCTTGGCTGATCGCGCCTACGCGTTTGGCGTACGCCACCCTGCCAGCCCGGACAGCTTTATCGGCGTGCCGCTTGTCATGCACCGTCGCTGCGATGCTCCGATGTTCGGGATCGCCAATCAGATTGCGTATGCCAATCGGATGAAGCATGCCAAGAATGGGATTGCCACTCTTCATCCGAGGTTGGGTCCTAGCAGTTGGTGGCATGTCGACGCAATCAGCGGCAATGGCAGCAAATTTGTGCCTGCGCAGGCGCGGCGTCTGTTCGCTGCGCTGGTGGACTTATACGTCAGTCAGGCAGGCGCGTGCGATCGGCGTCTGCCTGATGTGTTCGTGATCACGCCGTTTCGGGAAGTCAGGAGCGGCTTGTGCACGCTGCTTTGCACGCGCGCCAACTGGGAGCAGGCGCTTGCCGGTAGATCGATTCCGGTGCCGACGAAAGCAAATCTGGAGAAATTTAGGTCCAACATCGGCACAGTGCATACCTTCCAGGGCAAGGAGTGCGACATCGTGTTCTTCGTGCTCGGCTGCGATTCAAGTCATTCAGGGGCGATCAATTGGGCCAGCGGGGAACCAAATATCCTCAATGTCGCAGTCACGCGCGCCAAGAAGCATCTGTATGTGATCGGTGATCGCAACCTCTGGGGCGGCAAACCCTATTTCGATACTGCGCTCGCCATGTTGAATGACTTCCATGCTCGACATGCCGCTTGATTGCGGCATGGTGTAGGGCAAGACGCCTTCGCAATGACGTTGCTGGTGACCGTCACCAATTCACGCAGTGCTGCGCAGGATGTTGCCCAGCGTCTCCACCATCTGCCCGATCTGCTCGGGCGTGACGATCAGTGGCGGTGACAGTGCGATGACATCGCCGGTGACGCGCACCAGCAGGCCGCCTTCATGGAAACAGCGCTCGAAGATCTCGTAACCGCGCGCACCCGGGGCGCCGTCGCGCGGCGCCAGCTCGATCGCCCCGATCAGGCCGATGTTGCGGATATCGATGACGTGCGGCAGCCCGCGCAGGCTGTGCACTGCGTCCTCCCACTGCGCGCCGCGCGTGATCGCACGCGTGAACAGGTCTTCCTCTGCATAGGTGTCCAGCGTGGCGATCGCGGCCGCGCAGGCCAGCGGATGGCCGGAATAGGTGTAGCCGTGAAAGAGCTCGATCACGCTCTGCGGCCCGTGCATGAAGGCGTCGTGGATGGCATCGGCCACCAGAACCGCGCCCATCGGCACGGTGCCGCTGGTCAGGCCCTTGGCAGCGGTGATGATGTCCGGAGTGACGCTGAAGCGCTGCGCGGCGAACGTATCGCCCACGCGGCCGAAACCGGTGATCACTTCGTCGAACACCAGCACGATGCCGTGGCGGTTGCAGATGGCGCGTAACCGCTGCAGGTAACCTTCAGGCGGCAGTATCACGCCGGCCGAACCGGACACCGGTTCGACGAAAACCGCGGCAATGGTGGACGCATCGTGCAGGGTGATCAGCCGTTCCAGATCGTCGGCCAGCTCCGCGCCATGCGCGGGCAGGCCGCGCGTGTAGGCATTGCGTTCGATATCCAGCGTGTGGCGCAGATGGTCGGTGCCGGCCAGCAACGGGCCGAACCATTTGCGGTTATTGGGCAGCCCACCGATGGACATGCCGCCGAAGCCGACCCCGTGGTATGCCTTCTCGCGGCCGATGAAGCGGGTGCGCTGGCCGTCGCCGCGCAGCCGGTGATAGGCCAGCACGATCTTCATCGCGCTATCCACCGCTTCCGAGCCGGAGTTGGTGAAGAACACGTGGCACAGGCCGGGTGGGGCGATTGCGGCCAGCCGTTGCGCCAGCACGAACGGCAGCGGCGAACCCATCTGGAAGGTCGGCGCGAAATCCAGCGTGCCGGCCTGTTCGCGGATCGCGGCCACGATGCGCTCGCGGCTGTGGCCGGCATTGCAGCACCACAGGCCGGCGGTGCCGTCCAGGATCTGGCGGCCATCGACGTCGCGGTAATACATGCCCTGTGCCGAGGCCAGCAGGCGAGGGCGCGCCTTGAACTGGCGATTGGCGGTGAATGGCATCCAGAAGGCATCCAGCTGCGCCGGTGCCTGCAGCGCATCGGCCGCATCGCGGGGAAGGTGGTCGGGCATGGCAGGCTCCGTCGCTTTGGATCGCCCGACTGTACGCAGCTGATGCGTCGGCCGTCACCCCGATACCGGCAGTCGCACCGCATTGGCGGGGCGCGTCGTGCGTGCACCGATCCACGCGGTGCAGCTCTCGGGCGATACCGGTGCCCGCCGCCGCCCCGTGGTTGCAGCCGGTGCGGGCGCGGTTTCGCGACACGGTTGGCGACGTGCACACAGACTAGTAAATTTAGTCTCAGCGTTGGCCGCTAACGCCAAGGAACGCTTACGCGGCATGAGTGTTGGCGGCGCTTTGCAACACTGCAAGGCGCTGACCAGCAGTGCAGACAGGCAGGGATCGCCGATGCTGCGCCAGACGACCGCCAGTTGGGTCTGATCGGTGTCGCTGCCCATATCGCAACGCGTTGTGTGATTGCAGCGACCAATCGTATTCGGAACGGTCGACAGGACGTCGCCATCGCCGACCAGGCGTCGATGTCAGTCCTGTCCGCCGTGCTTATCGCAGTTCATCGTTGGTTTTTTGGGGAAATGAGAAATGATGCAAGGGTCCACCGTGGCGACAGCCAGCGGCGCAGACGCCGGTCTACTGTCCAAGGAGCGCATCGTTGCGCGGCCGGGCTTCAATCGTTGGTTGGTTCCGCCGGCAGCATTGGCGATCCACCTGTGCATCGGCATGGCCTACGGCTTCAGCGTGTTCTGGCTGCCGTTGTCCAAGGCGCTGGGTATTACCGAGTCGATTGCGTGTCCGGCCGATATGGGCCTGTTCGCGCGCATGGTGGCCACCACCTGCGACTGGAAGATCAGCCAATTGCAGTGGATGTACACGCTGTTCTTCGTGTTGCTGGGCTGCTCGGCAGCGATCTGGGGCGGTTGGCTGGAACGTGCCGGCCCGCGCAAGGCCGGTGTGGTCTCGGCGCTGTGCTGGTGCGGCGGCCTGGTGATCTCCGCGGCCGGTATCCACTTCCATCAGATCTGGATGCTGTGGCTGGGCTCGGGTGTGATTGGCGGTATCGGCCTGGGGTTGGGCTACATCTCGCCGGTGTCGACCTTGATCAAATGGTTCCCGGACCGTCGCGGTATGGCGACGGGCATGGCGATCATGGGTTTCGGCGGCGGCGCGATAATCGGCAGCCCGCTGGCCGATGCGCTGATGCGCCATTTCGCCACCCCCACCTCGGTGGGCGTGATGGAAACCTTCGTGGTGATGGCGGCGCTGTACTTCGTCTTCATGATGGCCGGTGCGTTCGGTTACCGCGTGCCGCCGAGCGGCTGGACCCCGGCCGGCTGGACCCCGGCCGGCTGGATCCCGGCCGGCTGGATCCCGGCCGGCTGGACCGCACCGGTGGCAAGCAGCAATGCCATGATCACCGCCAACCACGTGCACGTAAAAAAGGTCTGGGGCATTCCGCAGTTCTGGTTGCTATGGGGCGTGCTGTGCCTGAACGTTTCGGCCGGTATCGGAGTGATCGGCATGTCCTCGCCCATGTTGCAGGAAGTGTTCGGCGGCCGCCTGATCGGCGTGGACGTGGGCTTCGGTAGCCTGGATCCGACCCAACTGGCCAGCATCGCGGCCATCGCGGCCGGCTTCACCGGTCTGCTCAGCCTGTTCAACATCGGTGGCCGGTTCTTCTGGGCCAGCATGTCCGACAAGCTCGGCCGCAAGAACACCTGCACGCTGTTCTTCGTGCTGGGTATCTGCCTGTATGCAGCGGCCCCGTCGGCTGGCGGCATCGGCGGCATCGCGCTGTTCGCGGGCATCTTCTGCATCATCCTGTCGATGTATGGTGGCGGCTTCGCCACCATCCCGGCCTATCTGGCCGACTTGTTCGGCACACAGATGGTTGGCGCCATCCATGGCCGTCTGCTGACCGCCTGGGCCACCGCCGGCATCCTCGGTCCGGTCGTTGTGGGTTACATGCGTGAATACCAATTGGCCCACGGCAGCCTGCCGTCACAGGTCTACAACACCACCATGTACATCCTCGCCGGCATGCTCGTGCTCGGCCTGATCTGCAATCTGTTGGTGCGCCCGGTGGCCGCGCGTCACTTCATGACGCCCGACGAACTGGCGCGCGAAAAGCAGCTGGCGCACGAGAAGGTCGACCGCACCGGGCACTGTGTGATTCCGCCGGAGCAGTTGGCGCGCATCGGTCATGGCGGCAACCCGGCACTGGTCGCGTTCGCCTGGCTCGCCGTGGGTATCCCGATGCTGTTGGGTATCTGGGTCACGCTGCAAGACGCCTTCGTGCTGTTCCATTGAGATGAGATGACCAATTCGTCTTCCCGTTCCGTGCGTGCCGGCAGTGTGGTGCGCACGGTCTGTCGCCATCGCGGCGGCCGCAGCGCCATGGTGCAGGACATGGTGGCGGCCGAAATGCCGGTCGCCTTCATCTACAACGGCGTGCAGTTCGCGGTGATGATGGCCACGCCGGAGGACCTGGAGGATTTCGCGCTCGGGTTCTCGTTGAGCGAAGGCATCGTCGATCACGCGCAGGACCTGCGCGTGATCGCGGTGGAGACGTTTCTGGAAGGCGCTTCGCTACAGATCGACATCCCGCCCGAACGGGCCGCCGCGTTGGATCAGCGACGGCGCAATCTGGACGGGCGCAGCGGTTGCGGGGTATGCGGCAACGAGTCCATCGAAGCGGTGTTGCGAGTGCCGCCAGTGCTGAACTCATCTTTACAAATCGACGTGGATGCCCTGGCGCATGCATTGGACGCGCTGCACGCACGGCAGCCCATCGCCGCGCAAACCGGTGCCGTGCATGCGGCCGGTTGGGCGGATGCGCAGGGCAATGTACAACTGGTCCGCGAAGACGTGGGCCGGCATAACGCGCTGGATAAATTGATCGGTGCATTGGCGCGTGCGCGCATCGATGCATCGCAGGGGTTTGCGGTGGTCACCAGCCGCGCCAGTTACGAAATGGCCATGAAAGCCACGCAGGCCCGGATACCGCTGCTTGCAGCGATCTCCGCGCCCACCGCGCTGGCGATCAGCCTGGCCGATAGTGCGGGACTGACCCTGATCGGGTTTGCCCGCAATCACGATTGTGTTGTTTACAGCCATCCGCAGCGCCTGAATCTGGGTGTTGCTGTGGGAGAGACCGCATGAGCGAGAAAACCATCAAGCAGTACGACAATCCCGCAGGCGGCTGGGGCGCATTGCGCTCGGTGGCCAAGCACCTGATGGAACAGGACATCGCAGTGCAGGGTGCCAAGACGCTGCTGCACGCCAACCAGCCGGACGGCTTCGACTGCCCCGGTTGCGCATGGCCGGATCGCGACCACACCTCCACGTTCGAATTCTGCGAAAACGGCGCCAAGGCCGTGGCAGCCGAGTCCACCGCGCGTCGCGCCGGGCCGGAACTGTTCGCCTCGCACAGCGTGACTGTGCTGTCGCAGTACAGCGATTACTGGCTGGAAGGGCAGGGCCGCCTGACCCACCCGATGCGCTACGACGCCGCCACCGATCACTACGTGCCGGTGAGCTGGGACGATGCGTTCGCGCAGATCGCGGGGCATCTCACTGGTCTGGCAACCCCGGACGAGGCGATTTTCTACACCTCCGGACGCACCAGCAACGAGGCAGCATTTCTGTATCAGTTGTTCGCGCGCGAGTTCGGTACCAACAACTTTCCCGATTGTTCCAACATGTGCCACGAGCCGTCCGGCACCGCGCTGCGTTCGCAGATCGGCGTGGGCAAGGGCACGGTGTCGCTGCACGATTTCGAGCTGGCCGACGCCATCTTCATCTTCGGGCAGAACCCGGGCACCAATCATCCGCGCATGCTGGGTGAGCTGCGTCATGCCTCCAAACGCGGTGCGGCGATTGCGGCATTCAACCCGCTGCGCGAGCGCGGGCTGGAAAAGTTCGCCGACCCGCAGGACAAGCTGGAGATGCTGCACAACGGCTCCACGCGCATCGCGTCTGATTATTTCCAGCTCAAGATCGGCGGCGACCTGGCCGCGGTGAAGGGCATCATCAAGCATGTGCTGGAGCGCGATGCGCAGGCGCAGCGCGATGGTGCGCCGCGCCTGCTGGATCTGGAATTCATCGCCGCGCACACCGCCAATTTCGAAGCGTTCGCTGCCGATGTGCATGCCGAACGTTGGGACACCATCGTCGAAGAGTCCGGTCTGGAAGAAGCGGCGTTGCGCAAGGCTGGCGAGATTTATCTCAACGCCGGGCGTGTGATTGCCTGCTGGGGCATGGGCATCACCCAGCACAAGCATTCGGTGGCGACCATCCACATGATCACCAACTTGCTGCTGCTACGCGGCCACCTGGGCCGGCCCGGCGCGGGCGTTTGCCCGGTGCGCGGGCACAGCAACGTGCAGGGCGACCGCACGATGATGATCTACGAAAAGCCGCCGGCCGCGTTCCTGGACAAGCTGCAATCGGTGTTCGGTTTCGCACCGCCGCGCGCTGACGGTTTCGATACCGTCGGTGCGATCGAGGCGATGCTGGATGGGCGCGGCAAGGTGTTCTTCGCGATGGGCGGCAACTTTGCTGCTGCGACGCCGGACACCGACGCCACGCACCGCGCGCTGCGCAATTGCGAATTGACCGTGCATGTCACCACCAAGCTCAATCGCAGCCACTTGGTGCATGGGCGCGACGCGTTGATCCTGCCGTGCCTGGGGCGTACCGAGATCGATATCCAGGATGCCGGCTCGCAAGGTGTGACGGTGGAAGATTCGATGAGCATGGTGCACTTGTCGGCGGGCATCAATCCGCCGGCCTCGCCGGAGCTGTTGTCGGAGCCGGCGATCGTGGCGCGCATGGCCGAGGCGACGTTAGGCGCACGCAGTGCGATCCGCTGGCGTTGGTTGGTGGGTGATTACGACCGCGTGCGCGATCTGATCGCGCAGGTGTTCCCGGATTTTGCCGGCTTCAATGAGCGTGTGCGTACGCCGGGCGGATTCCGTTTGTCGAACACCGCGCGCGATCGCCAGTGGGTGACGCCGGAGCAACGTGCGGTGTTCAAGCCGCACGCAGTGCCGACCGACAACCCGATCCATCGCGCGCGCCGCAGCCATACCGAACGGATGGTGTTTACGCTGGCCACCACGCGCTCGCACGATCAATACAACACCACCATCTATGGCCTGGACGACCGCTATCGCGGGGTGTTCGGCGAACGCCGTGTGCTGTTCATCCATACTGCGGACATCGCAGCGTTGAACATGAAAGCTGGCGATTGGGTGGACCTGGAAAGCCTGTGCGAGGACGGCGTGCACCGCGCGGCGCGGCGCTTCCTGCTGGTGGACTACAACATCCCGCGTGGCTGCCTGGCCGCGTATTACCCGGAAACCAACGCACTGGTGCCGTTATCCAGCTTCGCCGACGAAGCGCGTACGCCGACCTCCAAGTCGATTCCGGTGATCGTGCTGCCACACCGTGCAGACGCTGCCGATGCGGCACCGCGCGACATCGGAGCGGTGCTTGTCCGCTGATCCGCAATTCACTGCGCAGCTGTTGCAGGTGCTTGCCGACGCGCCCGAGGGCGTGTCGCTTGCCAAGTTATGTAAGCACCTTGGGGTGCGCATGAGCGTATTGCGACGCACGCTGGCTTGGTTGGGGACGGCAAATCTGGACGGTCAGCCGGGCCCGGGTTGGGTTCGCGTGGAAGACCGCGGCGAGCGGCAATTTGCGGTGCTCACGTCGGTTGGTTTGGCGGAGCATAAGCAGCGATCAACGGCGCAAGCGCGGCAGGGCGACTGAGCAATTTGTCGGCTTCGTTGTTGAGCTGCGTGTAACGACGTACTTCCAGCGTGTTCTGGGATGGCGGACGAGCAAAGGCCCTTCAGCAAACGCGAAGACCTCACGCCTTGCAGGCGAAACAGTTGACGATCGCGGCCTACGTTTTTGTCGGATACTGCTGCGAACGCATCTGTTTCAATGCCAGTAGAGCGCGATCCACTGCCTTGTCGGTCACGTCTGTAACTTTTTATCGGCCGGCCGGCCTGCGCAAAGCGTTGCCGGGATCTGCCAGAATCGGCCGTCTTGTTTCTGGATGTCGATCAACGATGACTGCCGCCGCGCCGCTCGCTACGCCCAGCAATTCACCCGTGCGCGTGCTGTTCGCCAGCCTGATCGGCACCACCATCGAGTTCTTCGATTTCTACATCTACGCCACTGCTGCGGTTCTGGTGTTTCCCACGCTGTTCTTTCCCGCCGGTGATGGCAGTGCAGCGATGCTGCAGTCGTTGGCCACCTTCGCGGTGGCGTTCGTCGCGCGGCCGGTGGGCTCGGCGGTGTTCGGGCACTTCGGTGATCGGGTCGGGCGCAAGGCCACGCTGGTGGCAGCGCTGCTGACGATGGGCCTGTCCACGGTGGCGATCGGCCTGTTGCCCAGTTACGCGCAGATCGGTGTGTTTGCGCCCGCGTTGTTGGCGTTATGCCGCTTCGGCCAGGGGCTGGGCCTGGGCGGCGAATGGGGCGGGGCGGTGCTGCTGGCGACCGAGAACGCGCCGCCTGGCAAGCGCGTGTGGTACGGCATGTTTCCACAACTGGGCGCGCCGCTGGGGTTTCTGTTGTCGACCGGCACCTTTCTGGGCATGGGCGCAGTGCTGGACGATACGCAGTTCATGCAGTGGGGCTGGCGCGTGCCGTTTTTGGCCAGTGCGTTGCTGGTGCTGACCGGGCTATGGGTGCGCTTGAGCATCACCGAGACGCCGGATTTCCAGAAGACGCTGGACCGCAAGACGCGCGTCACGTTGCCGCTGGGCACGGTAGTCTTGCAGCATGGGCCGGCACTGGTCATCGGCACGCTGGGCGCGTTCGCCACCTTCGTGCTGTTCTATCTGATGACGGTGTTCGCCCTCGGCTACGGCACCAAGACGCTGGGCTACGACAAGGAACAATTCCTGTTGTTGCAGATGGCCGGCATCGTGTTTTTTGTGCTGGGCATTCCGCTCTCGGCCAAGTTTGGCGACCGCCATGGCGCGCCGCTGGCGATGCTGCTGGCCAGCATTGCCATCGTTGCCTTTGGCCTGGCATTTGCGCCACTGTTTCAGGCTAACCACCCGCTACAGGTGCTGGCGTTCCTGTCGCTGGGATTTTTCTTCATGGGGCTGACCTACGGCCCCTGCGGCACACTGCTGGCAGAGCTATATCCCACTGAAGTGCGCTACACCGGCGCATCGCTGTCGTTCAATTTGGCCGGCATCCTGGGCGCGGCACCTGCGCCGTACGTGGCCACGCAACTGGCGGCCCGCTACGGCGTGCAGTCGGTGGGGTATTACCTGGGCGGTGCTGCGGTGCTGAGCCTGGTCGCGCTGGTGGTGGCGCGGCGGTGGCGCGGTTGATCGCAGGTTGCTGCGGGCACTCCATCGTGCGGATCGCGGAACACCGCGTTGGCGCGGGATCAAGCGGGGGCGATCGCATCCCGGCGCTATGGCAGCGCCGGGATCATGCCCGCGTTGCCTCGGTGCAGATGATCTAGGACATTGAGATCGTCCTGCCAAACCAAAACAGTGCCATCGCAATGGCATTGCCCAATGCGATAGGCGCACAGTGAACCGCACGCGTCGGCCGTGCGTTGATCTGAGCCAAGGCATGCGATGAAGCGCGTCATCTGCAACGGCCTGCCTGGGCCAGCAGATGACGGAAGGATCAGCCTGCCAGACGCACCTGGTTACGGCCGCCGGCCTTGGCCAGATACAGGTACTTGTCTGCTTCGTTCAACAGGTAATGCAGCGACTGGTCGCTTTCGCTGGCGATGCACACGCCGATGCTGACCGTCATGCTGAGCGTCTCTTCGCCCACGCGCACGCGCAGCGCGCTGATGCGTTCGCGCAACGTCTCGAAATAGCTGGTGGCGTTGGCCGCATCCAGGCCGGGCACCAGCAGACAGAATTCTTCGCCGCCGAAGCGCGCCACCAGGTCCTGCGGCCGGGCATGCCCGGAGACCGAAGCGGCCACCGCACGCAGCGCTTGGTCGCCAACGTCGTGGCCCCAGGTGTCGTTGATGTGTTTGAAGTGATCGATATCCACCATCGCCGCAGTCACCGTCTGGTCCTGCGACAACAGTTTCGTAATGACACGCTGGCTTTGTTCCAGAAAGTAACGCCGGTTGGGTAAGCCGGTGAGGAAGTCGCGGGTAGCCAGATCCTGCAGGGTGCCAATCAGTTCCAGCTGGTCCACGTTCTGCGACACGCGGCAGAAGAATTCTTCGCGCGAAAACGGCTTGCGCAGGAAATCGTTGGCGCCGTTCTTCAAAAAGCGCGGGATCAGCGACGAATCGCTGTTACCGGAAATACCGATCAGCGCCACCTTGTCGCGCGAGCGGATCGCACGTAGCCGGCGGGTAAATTCCACGCCATCCATGCCAGGCATTTCCTGGTCGACGATGGTCAGGCGAATGCTCGGGTCGCGTTCGATTGCTTCCAGCCCGGCAGGGCCGTCGGCTGCCAGCACCACGCGGTAGCCGTACATCGACAGCAGCGCGCCGGCATAGGTGCGTGCCGACAGCGAATCGTCCACCACCAGGGCGGCGATCCGGCGATTGCGCTCCAAACGCTGTACCAGCCAGGCCAGGTATTCGATGCTGCCCGGTGCGTTTTTCAGTACGTAATCGATGATCTGCTGCTGTAGCACGCGCTGACGCAGGTCTTCGTCGTACACGCCGCTGACCACCACGGTGGGCAGTTTGCGCGAGAGAAAGAATTCCACGACCTTGTCGCGGTCGCCGTCGACCAGCACCAGGCCGGTCAGGACCAGAAACCAGCCATCCTCTTCGTCAAGCACACGCGCAGCTTCGGCCAGGGTCGACACGACGGTGACTGAAAGTTCCACGCGTTGCTCGATGGCTTCGCGCAGCATGCTGGTGAACGTGCGCGAATTCTCCACCAACAGCACACGCTGCGGCAGAAAGACGCTTTCACTATCGCGATGGACTTTACTTGGGGACATCAGTTGGCCGTCTGGATCGAACCGTCAGGTCAGCTAACGGCCCTGCTGGCAAAAACTTGAGCACGTGGCTGCAACGCGCCGGTCACCACAGTGCATCGCGCAGCCGATGCCAGCTCATCGCCGCCACCAGCAGTGGGGTGCGCAGTCGCTGCCCGCCGGGAAACGGGCGATGCCCGATGCGTTCGAACACGTCCAGGCGCCGGCTCTGGCCGGCGATGGCATCGGCGATGACCTGGCCAGCCAGGCCCGTGGCAGCGACGCCGTGCCCGGAGAAGCCCTGCGCGAAGTACAGGTTGGGCGCCAGCCGGCCCCAGTGCGGCGCACGGTTGCGCGAGATGTCCACGTAGCCACCCCACAGGATTTCCAGCGACACATCGTGCAGCTGCGGAAACACCGTGTGCATGCGCTGGGTCATCAGGTGCTGCAGGCCCGCGGGCGGACGCGAAGAGTAACTGGCACGCCCACCGAACAGCAGGCGGTGGTCGGCGCTGAGCCGATAGTAATCCAGTGCCCAGTTGGTGTCGGCCACCGCCATGTCGTTGGCAATCAGGGCGCGTGCGCGCGCTTCGCCCAGGGGCGGGGTGGCGCCGACATAGGTGCCCACCGGCATGATGCGCTGCTCCAGCGTCGGGGCGATGCCGTGCAGCAGGGCATTGCCGGCGATCACCCCGAAGCTGGCGGTGACGCTGCCGTGTGCGGTGTGCATGACCACGCGCGTGCCGGCCTGCTGCTGCGTCACGGCCGAGTCTTCGTAGATGCGCACCCCGGCCGCCAGCGCGGCACGGGCCAGGCCCAGTGCATAGGCCAGCGGATGCAGATGGCCACTGGCAGGGTCGAACATGGCGCCCAGATACAGCGGGCTGTCCAGCACCTGGCGGGTGCGCGCACGGTCCCACCATTGCAGCGGGTAGTCGTAGCGTTCGGCCATGCGCACGATGCCGTGCTGCAGCGCCCGTACCTGGCGCGGCTTTAGCGGAACATGCGCGTGCCCATCGCGCCAGTCGCAGGCGATGGCATGGCGGGCGATGCGCGCGCGCAGCAGGCGCATGCCATCGCGCGAGAAATCGAACAGCAGGCGTGCAGCGTCGTTGCCGACCAGCGCCTCCAGCGTCTCCTGCTCGCAGCCGTAGCCGACGATGGCCTGGCCACCGTTGCGCCCGGACGCACCCCAGCCTACGCGCCGGGCTTCCAGCACGATGACGGAGTAACCGGCCTCGGCCAGCGCCAGCGCGGCGGTCAGGCCGGTATAGCCACCGCCGAGGATGCAGACATCGGCATGTTCGGCGCCTTTCAGCCGCGGCTGCCGGGGCAGGGCCGGCGTGCTGCGCGCGTACAAGCTGTCCGGGTAGTCGCTGTCCGGTGGATCGCTGCGCGGCTGGGGCGCGTGCGGGCGAGTCATCACACGGTGCGCAGGTACCGCGCGTAATCCAGGTCGGGCACCAGTGCCTGGTAGTCGAGCAACTCGCGCTGTTTTTGCTGGCCGAACACATGCTGGAACTGGGTGCCGAACTGCGTGCCGATGAAGTCGCTGCTCAGGAACGCATCCACCGCGCCTTGCCAGGTGCGCGGGGAGAACCCCGACTGCGCATACGCATTGCCGCTGATGGGCGCAGTGGGTTCTGCAGGCCTGCGCAGGCCGTCCAGCATCGCGGCCAGCACCGCTGCAGCCGCCAGATATGGGTTGGCATCGGCGCCGGCAATGCGGTGCTCGATACGGGTGTTGTGTGCATCGCTATGTGGGATGCGCAGCGCCACAGTGCGGTTGTTGAAACCCCAGCTCGCATCCAGCGGCACGAAGGCATTGCTGACGAAGCGGCGATAGCTGTTGGCATGCGGGGCGAACATCAGGAGCGCGGCATCGGCATGCCGCTGCAGCCCGGCGATGGCGTGGCGCAGCGGGTCTGCAGGCGCATCGGCAGCGCTGGCCAGCACGTTGTGCCCGGTGCCATCGCGCAGGCTTACGTGCAGATGCAGCCCGCTGCCGGCCTGGCCGGGGAACGGCTTGGCCATGAAGCTGGCAAGCTTGCCCTGCTGCTGGGCAATCGCCTTGATGGTGCGCTTGAGCAGGATCGCCTCATCGCAGGCGGCTACCGCATCGGCGCGATGTTGCAGATTGATTTCGAACTGGCCGGGCGCGTATTCGGCAACGGCAGTGTCGGCCGGAATGCCTTGCTGCCGGCAAGCCGCTGTGACCGCATCTGTGAAGCCGCGCTGGTCGTCCAGATCCTGCAGCGAATACACCTGGGTGCTGTCGTTGCGTTCGCCGGTGAGCGGGTCGCGCGGCGTCTGCGGGCGCCCCTGCGCATCGGCCACCGCATCGAACAGGTAGAACTCCAGTTCTACGGCGATCACCGGGTTCAGGCCGAGCGCGCCAAATCCTTGCAGCACGCGCTGCAACACCGCACGTGGCGCCACGTCGAACAACCCGCCTTCGGGGGTATGCATCGCCAGCAGCAACTGCGCCATCGGCCGTGGCGCCCACGGCACCGGGCGTAGCGAGCCTTCGATCGGCCGGCAGATGCGGTCGGCATCGCCGATGGCGTAGCCAAGCCCGGTTTCTTCCACGGTGTTGCCGGTGATGTCGGTGGCGATCAGCGACATCGGCAGGCACACACCATCGCGATAGACCTTGCTCAGCGCCTCGGCGGTCACGCGCTTGCCGCGCAGCACGCCGTTGGTGTCGGGCAATAACAGATCGACTGCTTCGCAACCGGCGATGCGCACCAAGGTGTCGGCATCGGCAGCGGGCAGGGACGCGATGGGGTTCTCGGTAGCCATGTGGCAACATCTGCGAAGTCGTCGCGCAGCGTAGCAAAGCGCACGTGAGCAATCGCAAGCGCAACGGCGCGCTTGGCAATGCCGGCGATGGCGCGGTAAGTTCGACCGTGTCGACGTTCAACCCACCGCATAGGATTCTTGCGCATGGCTGTCGTTCCATTGGTCGGCCTGCCGACCGATCATATCCTGCAATGGGCGCGCCCGTTCCTGGCCGCCGGCGAGAAGTACATCCGCGCGGTGGCCGAGGCCGCCGGAGCGATGCCGGTGTTGTTGCCCAGCCTGCAGCCGGCACTGGATGCAAGCACGTGGCTGCAGCACTTGGACGGGCTGCTGCTGACCGGTGCGCTCAGCAATGTGGAGCCGCATCACTACAGCGATGCGCCCAGTTGGGAAGGCAACCCGCACGACCCGGCGCGCGATGCCACCACCCTTGGACTGATCCCGCAGGCGCTGGCACGCGGACTGCCGGTGCTGGCGATCTGCCGCGGCTTGCAGGAGATCAACGTGGCCTTGGGCGGGCGCCTGCATCAGCGCGTGCATGAAGTGCCCGGCCTAGCCGACCACCGCGAGGACCGCAGGGCAACCTTGGACACGCAGTACGGCCCGGCTCACATGGTGCATCTGCATCCCGGCGGCTGGTTGGCTGGCATGAGCGACAGCGCACAGGTCTGGGTGAATTCGCTGCATGGGCAAGGCATTGCCACCCTTGCCGGGGGGGGCTGTTGGTCGAAGCTACCGCGCCGGATGGTTTGATCGAAGCCTTTCGCGGCCCTGGCCCGGGCTTTTTGCTGGCGGTGCAGTGGCATCCGGAATGGCGTGTCGCGCAGCATCCGTTCTACCGTGCCATCTTTCAGGCTTTCGGCGAGGCCTGTCGCCAATACGCCGCGCAACGCGGCAAGTGAGGTTGCATGTCCATCCGCACACGTTCGCGCAAAGCCACGCCCAAACAGCCGGAGAGTGCGCTGCGCCGCTGGCTCAAGGAGCGCAGCATCACCGAGGTGGAATGCCTGGTGCCGGACATCACCGGCAACGCCCGCGGCAAGATCATTCCGGCCGACAAGTTTTCGCATGATTACGGCACGCGCCTTCCCGAAGGCATCTTCGCCACCACCGTGACCGGCGATTTCCCGGACGATTATTACGCACTGACCTCACCCTCGGATTCGGACATGCATCTACGCCCGGATGCCAGCACTGTGCGCATGGTGCCGTGGGCGACAGACCCCACTGCGCAGGTCATCCACGACTGCTATACCAAGGAGGGCGATCCGCACGAACTTGCCCCGCGCAATGTGCTGCGGCGTGTGCTGGATGCCTATGCGCAGGTCAAGCTGCAACCGGTGGTGGCGCCGGAACTGGAATTTTTTCTGGTGCAGAAGAATACCGACCCCGACTTTCCGTTGTTGCCGCCGGCGGGACGCTCAGGGCGCCCGGAAACGGCGCGGCAGTCGTATTCGATCGACGCGGTCAACGAGTTCGACCCGATCCTGGACCTGATGTACGACTACTGCGATGCGATGGAACTGGACGTGGATACCTTGATCCACGAATCCGGTGCCGCGCAGCTGGAAGTCAACTTCACCCATGCCGATCCGCTCTCGCGTGCGGACCAGGTCTTCCTGTTCAAGCGCACCATGCGCGAGGCCGCGCTGCGGCATGGCGTGTACGCCACATTCCTGGCAAAACCAATGGAAACCGAGCCCGGCAGTGCGATGCATATCCACCAGAGCCTGCTGCATGCCGACACCGGCAAAAACGTGTTCAGCGGCAAGCGCGAGGGCGGCTTCAGCGATACCTTCGCGCATTATCTGGGCGGCCTGCAGAAGTACATTCCGATGGCGATGGGGCTGCTGGCGCCGAACGTCAATTCGTATCGCCGGCTGATGTTCGGCGAAGTCTCGCCGAGCAATGTGCTGTGGGGTTTCGACAACCGCACCTGCGGGCTGCGCGTGCCGATCGATGCACCGCAGAACATGCGGGTGGAGAGCCGTTTCGCCGGCTCCGATGCCAACCCGTATCTGGCGATGGCGGCGACGCTGGCGTGCGGATTATTGGGCATTCGCGAAAATCTCGAACCAACCGCGCCGATCAGCAGCAACGGCAAGGAGCAAGGTTACGATCTGCCGCGCTCGCTGGGCGAAGCGTTGGATGAGCTGGAAGGCTGCGATGCGTTGCAGGAGATGCTGGGGCAGCGCTTTGTGCGTGCGTACATCTCGGTGAAGCGCAAAGAATATGAGACGTTTTTTCGGGTGATCAGCTCTTGGGAGCGGGAGTTTCTGTTGTTGAATGTGTGAAGCGTTCAATTCGCCAGGTGTGCTGTAGCTGGATGATGGGCGGTCTCAAGAGTCAAGTGCAACACCTCGAGAGACCTGCTGTTAGCGCAACGTATGGACGGACAGCCCAGCAGGCCATTGATTGTGCAAAAGTTACGTGAGCCAGTGTTTTGACAGAAAACGCGGGTCTGCAGTGGAGAGAAGTGTTGCACTTGGAACTTGAGTCGGTCAGGTTTGTTAGTTCTACTGTGTTAATAAATTCGAATCCGTTGGTACGGTGAGACCCCGCAACACGGGCAGTGTGGGAGGCTTCTGGCGATAAGCCTAGCCAGTCCGAAGGCCAGCGTGGCAATCGAGTTGGGATGGTGACGTTGCATTGGGGCCAGACCCGCGCGGGCGGACACTTTTGGATACTGCAGGCATCTTGAATGCGACGGAGTTTTTTTTACTGCGCAGGCGCTCGCGCATCAAGAACCCGTATGC
>NZ_JBBYGR010000024.1:0-47554 GCF_038405005.1 Xanthomonas sp. JL1
CAAGCGCATCTATCAGTCGGCCACGGCGGAAGAAGCGGCGGCGGAACTGGAGGCGCTGGACACGCAGTGGGGCGACAAATACCGTGCGGTGGTCCGCTTGTGGCGGGGCAACTGGGACAACATCATCCCGTTCTTGCAGTTCGTGCCGCAGATCCGCAAGGTGATCTACACCACCAATGCCATCGAATCGTTGAACATGGTCATGCGCAAGCTCACCCGCAACCGGCGTATTTTCCCCAACGACGATTCGGCGCTCAAATCGTTGTTTTTGGCCGTGCGCGAGGCATCGAAGAACTGGCGGTCCATCCATCACTGGAAACCGGCTCTGCAAAGCTTCCAGGTGATGTTCGGCGAAGAACGCGTGCCGATGAATGCGCTATGAAAAACCTGCTTACACAGTTGGCTTGACAGACCCGTAGTTGTAGGAGTCCGCGCTGGCGCTGTAACAGTGGAAATCGTTCGGGCCGGCGCGCCCGCTGACCCCGCTGCTGAGGGTGGCGCGCCCGCAGCCATTGGATGGCGCGAGCAGCTGAGATTGATCCGACCCGTCGTTGAAATTGACCGTGCCGGTGGGCGTGGCGGAGGAGCCCTGCTTCACCGGTTGGCCATTGGTCAGCGCGAGCGCATCCTTGGAGTCATGGCGCGCCGCTGCCGACACCGCATCGATGTTGTGATACGACAGGCTGCCGATCAGGCTGCCGCGCTCCCAGGTCTTGCCGGTGGTCAGCGTGAGGTTGCGTCGGTTGCCGTCGCCCTCACTGCTGGTGCCGACGTCGCTGCTGAACTGCACGCCATCGAAGCGCGAGCGCAGGATGAAGTTGACCACGCCGCCGATCGCATAGGAGCCGTAGACCGCAGAGGCGCCATCGCTGAGCACCTCGATGCGTTCGATCATGCTCGAAGGAATGGCATTGACGTCGTTGTAAGCCAGGCGAATGCCGTCAACCAGCACCAGCGTGCGTTTGTCGCCCAGGCCACGCAGCGAGATGGCCGAAGCCCAGGTACCGCCGCCGTTGTTGGTATACGGGTTGGTGGCGTTGCCGGCGATGGATGGCAATTCCTGCAACAAATCGCCCACGGTCGCCTTGCCGGTGGCGGCGATCTGTTGCTGGCTGACGATGACCACAGGGTTGGCAGTTTCGGTATCCACGCGGCGCAAGCGCGAGCCGGTGACCACCACGCTGCCCAGCGTCTGCGTTGCATCGCCACCGGTGGCCTGTTGCGCAGACACCGGCGCTGCCGCACCTGCCGACAGCGCCAGCAACAACGCGGTGGCGAGCCTGCTCGGTAACGGCTGCGTGGTCGTGCCGGTGGTGCGGGAGAACGGCAACATCGGCATGCAGTGCTCCTGCGTGGTATGACAGACAAAACGATGGGCAACACACGCCCGTGCCGGCATACAGCGGCGCAGGTCGACCTAGATGGCGAGGCATGCTGCAGCCAACCACGGGCCGCGGCCGTGGTGCAGACACGCAGACAACCTGCGACACAGGCGACCGAACGGCCGCGCAGCAATGCCTGTTGTCGGAAAGGAAGTGGGTTTCGCACTGGATGCGCCCGTGCGCTCCAGTTTCAGCAGTTGGTCACAATGTGCCTGTGCGTAGACGCTGCGTCTTGTCGCATTTGGCGACAGCGCATGCGGAAAACAGCATGTTTTGCAACTGAACGATCATGCGTTGTGGTGTGACCGCGCTTGCGCCCGCACGCATGCGCACTGCTGTGCGGCGACTGGGGTGCAGATGAAGATGACGAGAACCGGCACGCAGGCCGGGCATCGTGCTCGATGCGTTGCGCATGCGATCAAATCAAAGCACGCGAGCCGCGACGCGCGCGCATCACGGCGACGCTGCGACCGGTGCTGCTGCGGTGCGATTCCACTCCGGCGTTGGCGCTTGCTGCATCCAGCGCAGGAAGAAATCCAGCACACGGCGTTTGCCGTAGACGCCGCCGGCACCGTGATCACCGCCGGGCACGACCAGCAGATCGAAATCCTTGCCGGCCTTGATCAAGCGGTCGGCCACCTGGAAGGTGCTGGCAGGGTCGACATTCATATCCATGTCGCCGGTAACCAGCAACAGATGCCCCTGCAGACGTGCGGCGTGCTCCACGTTCGACGATTCGGCGTACCACGGGCCTACCGGCCAGCCCATCCACTGCTCGTTCCACCAGATCTTGTCCATGCGGTTGTCGTGACAACCGGAATTGGCCACGCCCGCCACATAGAACTCCGGATGAAACAGCAGCGCCCCCAGTGCGTTCTGACCGCCTGCCGAGGTGCCGTACACACCGACACCGCCGTGGATGTCATACCACGGGTAGTGCGCGGCAGCAGCTTTGTGCCAGACGATCCGGTCCGGCAACCCTGCGTCCTTGAGATTGCGCCAGGCCACATCGTGGAAGGCGCGCGATCGGTTGTTGGTGCCCATGCCATCGATGGATGCCACCGCAAAACCCAGCCCGGTGAGCGATGGTGTGGCGGTGCTGAAACTCTTGGGGACGAATGAGCCCTGCGGACCGGCATAGATGTCTTCAATGACGCGGTAGTGCTGCTGCGGATCGAGCTGCAGCGGGCGATAGATGACGCCCCAGATGTCGGTCTTGCCATCGCGCCCGGTGGTATGGAACGGCAGCGGCGCCTGCCACCCTGCCGCCAGCAGGCGGCTCAGGTCGGTGCGCTCCACGGTGCGTGCCAGGCTGCCATCTGCGCTGCGCCGCAGCTCCAGTACCGGGCCCAGATCCACCCGCGAGTACAGGTCCAGCATCCACTTTCCATCCGGCGAATAGCGCACCTCATGATCGGCAGCAACCGGCGTCAGTGCGGTGAGCCCGCTGCCGTCCAGGCCGATGCGATAGGCGTGGCGGTCATAGGGGTCTTCGCCGGGCTGCATGCCGGAGGCAGTGAAGTACACCTGCCCTGCGGCTTCGTCGATGCGATCGAGCTTGCGCACTACCCAGTCGCCACGGGTGATCTGGCGGATCACCTCGCCGCTGCGGCCGTCGTACAGATACAGATGCTCCCAGCCATCGCGCTCGGATGCCCACACGATCTGCGCGCCATCGTCCAGATCCTGGCGTGCGTGCTTACCGCCGTTTTCATGCACGCCACTGAGCTCGGAGTATTCGATAAACGTAGGCGAAGTTTCTTCGATCAGCGTGCGCGCGGCGGCGGTGCGTGCATCGACTTCAATCACCCGGTACAGCTGGTGGCCGCGTGCGTTGTATTCGAAGGTGAGCCCGCGACTGTCCTTCCACCAGACCATCTCGCTCAAGGTGAAGGCATTGGGCAGCAGGGTCATCGCTACCGAATACGCTGCGTGCGTGGCGACGTCGAACAACACCGGCTGCATCACCGGCAACGCATCGCCCGGCTTGGGGTAGACCTGCTGATGCAATTTCGGCTGCACCTGATCGGCCGGCGCCGATTCGATGTAATACACCATGCGCGGCGGTGGCGCCTTGACCCGATACGCCGCCAGATGCTGCGAATCCGGCGACCACACCACGCTGTCGAGCGCGTAGTAATCCTCTGCACTGCCATCATGGCTGAGCACGCTGCGCTCGTTACTTCCGACAGGCGCGATGATCAGATTGGCCCGTTCCACCCAGGCGCGCCAGCGACCATCCGGCGACACGATGGCCTGGCGTTCGCCCTGCTTGAGCGGCAGGCGCATGTCCATCGATTCGGCCGGCACATCGCGTTCGGGCAACTGTGCGCAGCGATCGCGCAGCAGATCGCATTGCCAGCCCAGCTTCGCCAACTGGAAGCTCAGGCGCTGCTGTTTCAGGACGGGCTTCTCCAGCTGCAGGCGCCCTGCATCGACCGCCTTGGCACCGGCTTGCGTCAAGGCTGCGGCCAGCCGCGCGTGATCGAAGGCCAATGTGTTGCGGCCGCTGGCGGCTTCCACCAAGCGGTATTCGATCGCCGGCAGCTGGTTGCTGCGTGCCACTTCACGCCGATACAGAAAATGCCCGGCATCCACCCACACCGGTGCCGTGGGCTGCCGGTCCACCAGCGAGGCGTAATGATCGGACAAACCCATTGCCTGCGCGTACTGCGCTGGCGTGGGCGCTGCCAGCGGCGCTGCAGTCGCTGACAGGAGCGGCATGAGTGCGAGAGACAAGCACCACGCTGCGATGGTGGGTAAGCGCATGGCGGGGATATGTGGCACCTGCGACCTCATGGAAAGTGTGGAACACAGCTTGGCGTTGAGGGACGATGGCCGAGCCCCTGGCTGCAATGGCTGCGGCAGACACACTCGATGCATGTTGCGGCGGGTCGCCAGGCAGCGCTGGTGCGCTGACTATCTGCATCCGGAGCCTCTGCTGGCTATGTGGCGTGAAGCGCATAAGCACGCCTGAACACCCGGTGCGCGTTCGCGAAGCACGTGCGTGCGCGCGTGCGGCATCTGAGCCCCAAAACGTCATATACCGCCAGTGCACTCCGATGCCTACGCGCCCTCAGCAACCGTTCGACTGCCGCAGCTGACGCTTTGGCAGCTGCTTCACGGCGCATCGCAACGCTTGCTGTCGGCGGCAGTGGCATGTGGCACGCGTTGTGGCTGCGGTGCCAACACTTCCCACTCCTGCACCGCCAGCGCAGCGTAGCTGGACGCGTTGCCAGAGGCATCCATCACAACACGCACGCAGCGCGTCGTCACCGGCGCGAACGACACCGCTTCATCGTGATCGATGCGCGTGCCATAGCCATCGCTCGGCTGCACCGGCTGCCATCGCCCAGCGTGCCGGTACTCCAGATGCCAGCGCGCTGGCGGCGCCACGCCGACGTCGGCACCTGCAGGGTGGTCGGCCCAGAACACGATGCGCGTGCGATCCAGGGTGATCGGTTGCGCCCAGCTGTATTGCAGCCATTGCTGCGGTGGATTGTTCTCCGTCCAGCTGCCCCACATCTCCGGCGGCAATGGATTGGCTTTGACGATGCCGTCGTTGAGCGCGGCGATCCAGTACTGCACCGGGATATCGGGCCCATTGGACGCGGTTGCGTAGGCCGACGGCGCTTGATTGCGTTTGGGCGGCACCGGCGGCATGGGGCGCCGCGTCGGCACGACGGTGCGGATGCTGGCCGGTTGAGTGCTGTCGTCCCATTCCAGCCGGTCGATCGCCACGCTGCGGCGGAAATGCCCGCCGCCCTGCGCGTCGGCGGTGTGATACACCAGATACCACTGCCGTTGAAATTCGACGATGCCCGGATGCGAGGTAGTCGAGGACACCGGCGGTAATACGATGCCGCGATACGTCCACGGGCCAAGCGGTGTTGGCGCGCTCGCATAGGCGATGCACGCGTGATACAGCGTGGGCGTGCATGGTGAAAGACGACCGGCGTTGTTAGCCGCGTACGCCAGGTAGTAGGTGCCGTTGCGCTTGAACAGCCAGGGCGCTTCAAAATAGCCATCCAGCGTGTCAACGAGAACAGGCCTTCCCTTGAAGGACACCATGTCGTGCTGCAGCTCCACGCCATACAGCGCGCCGAAGGTGCCCCAATACAGATACACCCTTCCGTCGTCGTCGACCATCACGGTCGGGTCGATGTTCTGAATGTCGTTGCGGCCCGGCACCGACTGTGAGACCACCGGACCTTGCGGGTGTGCATCGGCCCACGGGCCAAGTGGGCTATCGGCCACGGCCACGCCGATCGCGAAAGGATCGGCGTTGGGCGAATCGCGCTGCTGCACTGGCGCATACAGGTAGTAACGCCCATCTGGGCCTTGCACGATCTGGGACGCGTAGGCATGACCCTTGTCTGCCCAGGCAAAGACTTGCTGGGGCCGCAGCACATCGCGGTAGTGGGTCCATTCACCGCTAGCCGGATCGCTGCTGACGAACAGTTGCCAGCCAGGCATGACGAACGCGTTGAGATTGGGAGCAGCGGTATCGCGGCCGGCAATGATGTACAGCTTGCCATCGGCCACCAGTGGCGCGGGGTCGGCGGAATATTCGCTGCCGTCGGCAAGGATGGGATTGCCGGGTGCGTGCAGCTGCGTTCCCTGCGGCGGCTGCACGGCACAGGCCGGAGCGCTGGCCAGCGACAACCCGCAGGCCAGTACGACCACGCGGGAGAACAGACGCATCATGGTGCAGCCGCCTGGATCTGCAATACCAGCGGCACCGAGACTTTCCCGGCGGGTGCACGCCCTTGCGCAGTGCCGGTGAGCTGGATCTCGCCAGGCTGTGCGTAGCGCGCGGCTTCCAGCGTGGGCCATTGCACCGGCAAGCGTTCACGCGAACCGTCGTTGTATTGCACCGTGACAAAACCCGGTAGCGTCGGTGCATGCCCGACCACCGCAGTCACCGTCGGCAATGGCTGCACGGTATTGATCTGCCCGGGCGGCGTTGCGCGTACCCAGATGGTGGCCTTGACGGGAATCGCGCCTTCCACCAAGCCTTGCAGTTCCACCGCCCCTTCGTGGCCCAGGCGGCTGGCGGCCAGATCGGACCACTGCACCGCCACCGGCAGCACGCTGCCATCGGCAAAGAATGCGGTGATCTCCTGTGGCAGCGACGGCGTCTGCCCGGGAGCAGTGCGCAGATCGATCGCCTCCATCTGCTTGGGCAGCTCAGACAGTGCCTGCCATTCGTCTACGCCAATGGCGGCGTGCCCGTCGGACGTGGTCTGAGTCGTTAACACCACGCGCAGTCCGTTGGTCACCACCGGCGCAAAGCTGGCGGTGCTTGCGGCGCCGGTTGCCGCCGCGGCAATCGGGTACCCGCTCTTGCTGACGATGTCCTGCCAACGTCCGTCCTGCAGCATCTGCAACTTCCAGCTGGCAGGCGCGGCCACCCCACCGTTGGGCTGGTCGTTCCACAGATAGAGCGCACTGGACGACAGCCGCACAGGTCGTGGCCACTGATACTGCAACCACACTGTTGCCGGCTGGTCGAGCCCGTAACTGCCCCAGCGCAGGCTGCCACTGGGAAAACTGCCTGCCTTTGGGATAAACCCATCGTTCAAGGCCTGCACGCGGTACTGCATGCCTGTGAGTTGCGCACTGACACTGGCCATGGCCTGCAACGGGATGCTCTGTAGCGGGCGAGAGGCCGGGGCGTTGACCTGCACGTCGGCATGCCCCATCAGCGCCCCGTCGTTGGCAACCAGACGCAAGGTGTACTGCCCGGCACGGGTGAAACGCACCGACGTCTGCAGCGCAGCGGCATCGGCAAACACCGCATCGCCGCCTTCCGGTGCCTGCTGCACACGCCAGTGCACCTGCAGCGAGCCATTGGGCAAGCCGTCATCGCCGACGCGTGCCTGCACCACCACCGCACCATCGGCACCGAGAGTGTCCAACTGCCACGCCTGCACCTGCGGCGGCGTGTTGCCCGCGAACGCCGGCGCCGGCAAGCCGCTGTCGAACACCTGGATTTCCTTGATGCCCGTGCGCGCCGTGCCGGCATGGGTCACCACCACGCGTAGCGCTGCGGTCTGGATTGCGGGAAAGCGCACCCGATTGCGATTGCCTTCAGCCATCGTGGCATCGCGCACCTGCCCGGGAATGGTCTTCCACGCCCCGCTGCCGTCCTGATATTGCACGGCGTAGACCCACGGTGCTGCGTAGCCAGGCTGCGTTCCGGACGGAAAGCCGTTCTGATCGCCGCCCGGCGAGGAGCTGCGATAGAAGTACAGCACCACCTGATCCAGCGTCCGCATGCCGCCCAGGTCCAGTGCGATCCAGTCGCTGGCGGACGGCGAGCCTGCGGTGCCCCAGAACGGCGTACTGGCGGTACTGCCGTCCACCGCAGCCGTTGCTGGCAAACCAGCAGCAGCAAAACTGGCGCTGACACGCGCGCCCTGCGCCAGGTTGCGGCTACGCGCTGGTGGCAGGGTCACATCCACACCGGCCTTGGCCAGGATCTGCGCGATCCGCGTGCCGGCGGCGAACGACACCTGCGTCATCGAGGCCACTGCAGCAGGATGGGCTTGGAGCACTTGCGCGGCACCATTGCGATTGACCGCATCCGGCGCTGGGCTCACCTGCCCGCTGGCCGGGTCGTAGATCACGTGTGCCAGCCGATCCACGCGAAACGCCAAGCGGCCATCCAGATAGACGCTATAGCCCTTGGGGATCCGTCCGCCGTAGTGGCTGCCATCGCGATCCCAGGCGATGCTCAGATTGCGGTCGCGATAGCGCAGATTGTCAGCGGCGAAATGATCCCAGCCGATATCGATAGGATACAGCTCGATCTTGCCGTCGCTGCGCGGGCGAAAGCCCATCGCATCCTCGATCATGGTGAAGTTGGTCGCGCCCAGCTGGGTATGGTGGATCCACGAGCGGTAGCCGATCTTGCCGCCGTTCCTGGCACTGCCCTTGGCCCAGAATTCGTTCTGGTCCGGATAGCGGTTGTCGCCATTGATAAAGGGCGCCCACGCGTTCCAGTACAGCAATTTGCGATAGCTCTGCGCGTTCAAATATGGGCTGGGATAATCGCGCAAGGCCGAGCCCAACAGGCGAAACGCCACGGTTGCATTGATGGTGGAAAAATTATTGCTGCCCACATCGGTGCCGCTGCCGCGCGCCTGCATGTCCACCTGGTTGGCGGTGTAGAACGGAAACAACGGGTATTGCGCTGCGTCGGCGAACAGCCGCAATGCGCGCACATACTTGGGGTCGTAGTCGCTATCGCCGTGCTTGGGCATCAAGCCCACGCTGAAGGGATAGTAGTTGTTGGTTTCCTTCCAATCGACCGCTAGCCGCGGACCGTCGGCCTGGCGATGCTTGAGCAGATCGCCATAGAGCCCGACCGAATCGGGCGTGTCGCTGTGATCCTGCCATAACACCTCAAGCGTGGCCTTGCGGATGCGGCGCGCGGTGGCCTGCATGCGCTGCGCAGTGGCGGTATCGCCTGCGAGCACCGCGGCCTGCGCTGCCGCCTGCGCATTGGCATAGACATAGGCGCTCTCGGTGCGGTCCATGCGGATCTGGCCGTGTTGAGCGGCCCAATCGAACGACACCGCATCGGCGTCGTTACCGGTCATCGCTGCCCAGTCGTATTCGATCAAGCCGTTGTGATTGAGATCGTAGGCGGCCAACACACCATCCACGTCACCGCTGCCATAGCGTGCCAACTTGCCCACCAGCGCCGCCGGCCCCCCGTGGATCTGCATCGACCGCCATGCGGCGGCCGTGATGTATTGCGCGTAGGAATTGGACCAGTTCTCCGGCGAGCCCGGGTTGTCGGTGTACTTGCCGCCGCCCGCGGTTTCGCCCGCGCTGAGCCAGGTGCCATAGGCGTACAGCGGATTGCGCAGGTACTTCAGATCGTCCAGGAACATCCCGGCCGTCAGCACGATGGCATTGTCGTAGCCGAGCACGCCCTCGATGGCGACCGGAAACTGATAGTCGTTGCCGGGGACGTTGGCATCGAGAAAGTTGAAGCGCAGTACCCACCAACGGTAGAACAGGCTCTTGCTGATGTTCTCGTCAGGCGTGTCCAGGTACGGCAGGTTGTCCACCCACCAGTGGTTGTAGCTGGCCACATGCTGCTGGTAGGCCTGCTGCGGCGTTTGCGAGGCAATGCGCGTGTACTCGGCGCGCGCTTCGGGTAACTCGCGGGTCAGCATGCCAAGCTGCAACTTGATTGCCGCGGTTTCGCCGCTGGCGGGAATGTCCACCTCGCGAACCAGGCGTTGCCCCTCGACATGGAATCCATCGCCGGATAAACGCGGAAATACCGTCGTGATGTGGTTGTAGGCGTCGAATGCGCCGGTCAGCTCCTTGCCATCGGCATGCTGGGCAATCGGGGAGACTGCTTGTAGGGATACCGTGTGCGCCCCGCCATCCAGACTGGACAGCACGACACTGGCCACCGCCACGTTCTGTTCGGTGATGTACTTGACCAGCCGCATGCGCACGCCTGCGCCGGCATCTTCGAACACCGTCGTGAAATAACTCGGTGTCTGCCGCCGCTGCAGCGAACGCTCCTTCCATTGAACATGACGCTTGCCCAGCGTGGTGTAGATGTGGAACAACGCGTCGTAATCGGTGGAATGCCAATACGCCACCTGCCCGACGAATCCCGGCGCATCAGGCGCGTGATACGTCAGATACGCAGCGCGACCACGGGTAAACAGCCAGTCGTTGCGATCGTCGAAGCCACCGCCGGTTCCCTCGCGCGCCAGCATGCGGTCGATCCAGAAATCATTGCCCGGCGCCTGACCTGCGCCATGCGCAACATCGGCAGCGTAGATCCGTGCCAGTTGCCCGCCCGGCGCAAACGGCACCGCGCTGTCGGGTATCGGGTGGTCCAGGCCACGGAACAGCGGCTCGCCGATCATCGCGTTGGGCTGGGCGACCGGCGCTTCCTGTGCGACCGCAAGTGACCAGCCAAGCATGATGCATGTCCACAACAGCGCAGCAGCGCCGGTGCGCCGGGTCAAGCGCAACCAGCGCCGGTGCCGGTGCCGAGCCCAAAACGACGTCCAGCGTAACTCCCTCATGCATCCATCCCATTAGCGTGCAAGACAGCGCGATCGATGCGGCGGCTGGCGCGCATCGACGATAGACAACGGCGGTACTGCCCGCTGCATGGCACCCCATGTAACGCAGCGCTACTCACCATAGTTGTTTACGCTGTGAGCACATAGCTCAACACGAAGTAAAGCGACGCAAAGCGAACATCTCCGCGTGCCGTCGACATCCGCACGCCGACTGCTCGCTCTGTTTTGTCAGCCGCGTCTAAAACTCCACTCGCAGGCGGCTCCAGAAATACCGCCCCAGGGTGTCGTAAGTGCTCGCTTCGGTATTGGCCGCATTGGAGTACCTGTAGAACCGTGGTGGCTTACGGTCGCCCAGATTGTCGACACCTACGGCAAGCGTGCTATGCAGCGATGCAATCTTCCGGCTCAGCGAAGCGTCGTGATACACCACCGAGCCGATCCGGAAATAGGCGCAACTGCCATCGGCATTGGTGTCGGCGCAAAAATTCTCATACTGGCTGCCGTTGACGGTACGGCCCAAGTAACGTGTGTTCCAGCTCGCATGCCACGGGCCTTTGTCCCATGCCAGATTGGCGACTGCGCGCCAGCGTGGCATGTTGCCCCAGCTGGAATTTTCGCCAACGTAGTTATGCGCATCGCCCGCAAAGCGATAGCTGGAAAAGAACGTGGCATCCACCTCCGCCGCAAACGCGCCCCAAGCGGTATTGGCCAGCGTGTAATGGATGCCTGCATCGTAGCCGCGAGTATCGACCTTCCCACTGTTGTACGCGAACGGCACCGACACGCGCGTCAGTTGGCCTGCGGTATCGCGTTGAATCAGTGGGCAAAACGCAGATTCACTGCCGTCGAAGCAATCATTGACCACTTGTTGCACGCCGACACCGCTCAGCATGTCGTCCAGCACGACTCGCCAGCTATCCACATTGAGCGATAACCCACGCACCCGATCCGGGTCATAGACCAACCCGACATTGTAGGAGCGGCCACGCTCCGGCTTGAGCTTGAATCCCACATTGTTGGCGCCGGAGGTAACCACATTGAACTGTGCGGTATTGGTGAAGCTGCCATCGTTGGGCACGTTCGCGCAGGCCGGGTTTGGCGCACCGGTGAAGCCCGTACACGGGTCCTGAAAATCGGCGGTAGTGTCGAACACAGTGTTGTAGGGCGAGCCATACAAATCGCCCAACGCCGGCGCACGGAAGACCTGCGAGCCGGTGGCGCGTACCAATAGATTCGCAATCGGCCGCCATTCGATCGCGACTTTGCTGTTGGTGGTGTTGCCCCAAGCGTCGTACGTGGAATACCGCGAGCCGAGATTCAGATTCAAGACCTCAGCAAACGGCACGTCCTTCAGCAGCGGCACCAGCAGTTCTGCATAGGCCTCTCTTACCGCCTCGTCGCGCCCCTGTTTGAGGATGCAGCCGTCGTTGTAGTCGCAATTGCCGTCGGCATCGGCGGCGGCCACATCACTCGTCGTGCCCTGTACGAACTTGTTGGTGCGATACACCAGGCCGACCGCGGCCTGCACCGCGCCGGCTGGCAGTTTAAACAGGTCGCCGTTGGCGCTGATCTCGACAAAACGCATCTGGCTCTTGTCGATCAGATCCACCGCCAGCTGGGTGCCTCGCAATGCGGCGATGGTGGCCGGATCATTGGGATTGAAGACGTTGATCGGCGTGCAGCCGGCAATCACCGCCCCGGGCGCGCCGCACTTGACCACTCCATCGTTGTCCAGGAACGACGCGCCAACCGCATTGTTCAATTTGGATGTCACCGAGAACCCGTTACGTACCAAGGTGTCCTTGTAGTTCGCATAGCCGGCGGCCGCATCCCACTGCCAGCTGCTATCGGCAAGGCGCCCACGCAGGCCGGCAACGATATTGGTCTGGAACATGGTGGAGGTGTAGACGCGGGTATTGGCCTGCGGGGAACGCACATAGTAGGCGTCCAGTTGATCGCCGAACGGGTTGTAGTAGTTGTTCACCGCGTCCTGCATTTCCAGGTCGTAAGCATCCAGCCGCGAGACCGTCTTGCTGCGCGTCCAGAAGACATCCACATAAGCCTGCACCGCCTGGGTCACGTCGAAACTGCCGTGCAGCGAAGCGTTGGTCCGCTGGATTGGGGTAATCAGATACTGCGTGTCGTAGACGTTGTAGCTGTCGGTGGCGCGATTGTAGGGGCGGAAGGCATCTTCGCCGACCGGTCCCGGCGCGACGCCACCCACCGGTGTCAGCACGCGCCCGTCGGTCAGGAAGGCTCGGGTGTTGGCGCCGCGGATCTCGCCGACCTGTCCGTCGAGATATTTCACCGCCTTGGCCGCATAACTGCGGTCGCGATTGAACACCGGGTTCATCGAGTTGCGACTAAGCCCCAGGATCAGACCGCCGCGGTCCCAGGTCTTGCCCCATTCCAGCCCGAGCGTGCGCCGATTGGCATCGCCATGCGAGCTTTGCGCGTAGTCCACGGTGGCAGCAAAACCGTCGTACCTGTCCTTGAGAATGACATTGACCACGCCGCCGATTGCATCGGAGCCGTACACCGACGAGGCGCCGTCGGTGAGCACTTCCACCCGCTCCACCATCGCTGCGGGGATGGCGTTGACGTCCACGCCAGGTGCTGATGCCACGCTGCTGGCAGGCCCCGCCATGCGATGGCCGTTGACAAGCACCAGCGTGCGCTCTGGTCCGAGATTGCGTAGCGACACCAGCGCGCGGCCATGACTGAAGTTGGAATTGAGCGCAGGCCCGGTCTGGAAGCCGGCCATCATCGGCAAGCGCTGCAGCAGTTGCCCCAGCGTGCTCTGCCCGCTGTCTTCGATACGCTGGCGGTCGATCACCACCACCGGACTGGCGGTTTCGGCATCGACGCGGCGCAAATGGGTGCCGGTGACGTTGACCTGATCCAACGTTTGAGTGGCATCGTCTGCGTCATCGCTGCGCTGCTGCGCGGCAGCTGGCATCGCGGTGACTGCCAGCGCGAACATCAGCGCTGTAGCGAGCGTAGTGCTCTGTAAGGCAAGTCGTTGGGCAAGAACAACAGTGCGGCTGGGCGACATCGGAAATCCTTGTGCTGACACAGGGAACGGCCCACCTTCATGCGCAACCGCGCACGGCCAAGCCGCGCCGGAACAGCGGACAGATGGGAGATCGATCACGACAGCGACTGCATCGACCTGTCGGTTCAACGACAGGTGTCGACGAATGCAAGGACGGCAACTGCAACGGCACCGCTCTCCCCTGAGAGCGCATGCCGCAAGATTTTTTTAACGTAACCTAGCATAAATGCGTTACGTTAAAAAAATCTTGCGGCAACACCGCCGCGCCGTCTTGACGAATTTAGTCGAAACGCATGCGGAAAATCGCGTACTTTTGCCTGCTTCCGGGTATGCCTGCATTGCCTGAGCAGTGACACGCCGGTGCGGTCATCCGATGTGTCCTGGTCTCTTGTGAACGAACGCAGCATTGCGGCCGAGCGACGTTGTGGCACTGTGGTGCGCGATGTCTGCAGCACCACAGCGACCGCATCTTGTGCGATGCAGCCGTGCATCAGCGACGCTTGATCATCGTGCAGCGACGCTCACACGTACCACGCCTGCACTTGCACCAACGCAGCAGCGCTTGGCAGGGCGACGCGATCAGCATGCGGGCCCTGCGGTCGCACCGGCTTGCCATCGACCAGCACGCGCTTCAGGCGTGTGCCTGCCGGAGCACGCAGCGTCAGCCAGGTGCGCCTGGGTGCGCGCTCGGGCAACTGCACATCGGCACGGATGCACCGCGCCGCAACGTCGGTGCGCAGCGTCACGGTGACCTTGCCCCAGCGCGTGGGCGCAGCGGTGATGCCCACCGGCGCACCGCTGCCCAGCCATGCGCGCGGTACCGCGCGGGCAAGGAACAACTGCTCGCCCGCGCTGTCGTCGCTGACCAGCATCCAGCGCAGCAGCAGCGGGATGCTCATCTGCGCAGGCATGCAAAACAACGGCATGCCACCGGTGATGCCACTGACTTCGCCGGCGGTCCAGCTGCCGCGCGTGTGCACCTGATAGCGGTGCGCGTAGACGAACAGCAGATATTCTTCGATGCGATCCAGACGCAGCAGTTGTTGCGCATAGCCGTAGGAAATAAAACCGAGCAGGTCGCGGCTACCCGGCTCCGGCGGCGCGATATTGGCGACCACGCCAATGCTGGTGCCGCCATGGCCGCGCACGCAATCGATCACCAGGTGGGCCAGGTCGTCCGGCAACACATCGGCCTGCAGCAGCTCGGCATACGCACGGTGCGGCCATTGCTGTTCGCTGGTCTTTTCCTGCAGCAGCGATTGGCGGAAGGTCAGTTTGGTGCCGGGCAACGGCCCCACATACGGCGGCGAGAGATCGCGACGCACATTGGCACGCAGGCTGGC
Organism: Xanthomonas sp. JL1; assembly: GCF_038405005.1. NCBI lineage: Bacteria > Pseudomonadati > Pseudomonadota > Gammaproteobacteria > Lysobacterales > Lysobacteraceae > Xanthomonas > Xanthomonas sp. JL1. The sequence continues at coordinate 14,849 of NZ_JBBYGR010000024.1, forward strand.
TTCCAGCCGCGCACGCAGTTGCTTCGCGCGGCGCTGCCACTGGGTGGCCTGGCCAGCATCGCCACCGAGCGTGCTCCATCCCTGTGCAATGTCTTCCCAGCCGCGGATGGTCAACGCGCTGTTGGCGTAATACGGCTTCCACCACAGCGATGGATCGGGAAACAGGCAGGCATCGGATTCGTTCCAGCCGTGCAGCAGGCCATAGCCGTGTGCGGTGCGCGGCAATGCCAGCGCCTGGTCGTGCAAGGCGCACAACACCTGCGCGGTAGCGGTAATCTTGGGCAGCAAGCGACGCAGCCGTGGCGCATCGCCGGTGTAACGCAGATACCGCGCCAGCAACGACAAGGTCAGCCCGAATTGCCCCACTTCCGGCCCACGCATGTTCGGCAGGCCATCGTCCTGCACGAACTCATCGAAGTAATTGTCGAGTACCGCCGCAGCCTGTGCGAAGCGGCCCCACTCCAGATTGGCGTAGAAAGAACTGGTGAAAGTGTCCTGGAAACCGTCGTATTCGTTGCCGTAATAGTCGCGTTCCACCGCGCCGTACTTGGGGTAATCGCCGCCGGGACGTACCACCAGCTCACGCGCGAACGCGAACTGCGCCATGTCGTTCCAGCTGGCATCGGGGAGCTGCGCCTGCACGGTGCCGTCCAGCGCCTGCTGCCAGTACGCCGCGAAATCGATCAACGCCGCGTAGAACTGTTCGGCCGTGGCGGCGCTGCGCGATGGCGCAAATTCGGGGTAGCTGTGCGTGTAGTGCACCGCGACGATGGCGCCGGCCTTGACCTTCATCGTGCGGTGCCAGGTCTGCACCACGAAGCGATCGCGTGCCCGCACATCGGCAAACACCAACACGTCGTACCAGCTGTCCGGCTCGCCCTCGCAGCGCATCACCTTGCGCACCGCCGGCATCCAGCCGCCGAGCACGCCTTCTTCGCGGCGTTTGATCAGCGCCGTTTCGCCAAGTTCGGCAAACGCGTGTTCCGGCCGCGAAGTGCGGCTGCGGCCATTGGGCAGGATCGGCATGGTGTCCAGGCTTTCGCGCGTGCCGACGAAAGTGGTCCAAGGCCAACGGCCGCCGTTGTCCTTGGGGTCGAGCAAGGAAGCCGGCGGCGGCGCCACATCGCGCACCTGCGCCTCATCCGGGTCGCCGTCGCGCAGCAGGCGGTCGGCCAGCAGGTCGGCGTCGGCCATCGCCACCTCGGCCAGCGGCAACCCGAAGTATGGCTTGCCCTCGGCCGGATACGCCGGCTCGGTACGCTTGTCCAGCCGCAGCATGCCGCTGTCGCTCCACACCGTGAGCTGGCCTTGCGCGTCGTCCAGATGCTCGTAGACCGTCCAGTGCTGTTGCAGGTGAGTAAAGCTGCACAGCCTGATGCCGACATGCGCGGCCGAAGGCAGCGGTTCCAGCCGGGGAAGCACTGGCGCAGGCAGCGCCGCTGCTGCGGCAGTTGTGGCCGGCATTGCCAGGACGGCACCCGCACCAACAGCCGCAGTGGCGGCCATACCCTGACGCAAAAAGGTTCTACGGTCCATCGTTGCGCCCTCGAATGATCGTGGCCCATCGTGCGCGCCTTCACGCACCGCGTCTTGTGACAGCGGTCAGACACCCATGCGGAAATCTGCACATCGCTACTGTGCGTGGGCAGCTGAACGGTGTACTCGCGGCGGCCGTGGATGCGCCAGGGCCGGCAGCGCTGCAAGCCACGCGACACCCTGTCGCAGGATCTGAGGCGGAAGCGGGCAATGCTGATCCTGCGGCACCCCACTGCCGTTGGGTGTCATTGACCGGTGGCCCACCAATCGATGCCTCAGCGCTTCGCATTGCAGTCCATCGCACGTGGCACCGGCTGCACCTATCACCCGCACATGGCATTGAATGCAGAAGGCCGTGCGCTGGCAGCGGTGCTTGTTGCAGTGTTCATGCAGCATGCAACGGCTACATTCCGACATGCACCAACCCACCTCGGCTCACTCACCTAAATGGAAGTCTCCCCGCATGCACACAGTCCTCGCTGGCAGTGAGCGCCACACCGTCCCCTCCATCCTGGAGGCCGGCAAACCGCCGCAGGACGAACGCCTGCGTGTCCTGCTCGCGGTGCGGATGCCGGCGTTGAATGCCGCTGCCGATGCACTGCTGCAGCTGCAGCCCAACACGCTACCGGTTGCATTGACGCGCGCGGCGTTCAGCGAACGCTTCGCCGCCAGCGCGGCAGATCTGCAGGCCGTTGCCGATTTTGCCGCCAGCTATGGTCTGGCGGTCGAACATTCGCATGCAGACAGTGGCAACGTCATTCTTGAAGGCACTGTGCAGCAATGCGAGGCCGCGTTCCATGTCTGCCTGCGCGAATACGTGCACGGCACATCGCGCTATCGCGGCCGCACCGGCCCTGTATCGATTCCGCAGGCACTCACCGGTATCGTCACCGCCGTGCTGGGGCTGGACGCGCGCCCGCAGGCGCAGACGCTGCCCAGCGTGCCTGACGCAAGCGCATCCCTGCCGACCGCGACGCCGCCGCCCACGCCGGCATCGCCGGAAGATGGCCCCATCATGCAGTACACGCCACCGCAGCTGGCGCAGTTGTACGGCTTTCCCGAGCACGACGGTCACGGGCAATGCATCGGCATCATCGTGCTGGGCGGCGGCTATGCACGCGAGCAGATGGCCGCCTATTTCGCGCAGCTGCGCATCCCCATGCCGACGCTGGTGGATGTGCTGTTGCCCGGCGCCACCAACACCGTCAGTCACGGTACGGCAAATGCCGATGTCGAAGCGCAGATGGATATCCAGATCGCCGGGGCGCTCGTACCGGGCGCCAAACTGGTGGTGTATTTCGCACCCAACACCGACAACGGCTTTCTGGAAGCGATCAACGCCGCCATCCACGACACCGAGCATGCCCCGGGAATCATCGTGATCAGCTGGGGCTTCACCGAATCGCAATGGACGCCGCAATCGCGCCAGGCCTACGACTGTGCGTTTCAGGCCGCTGCATTGATGGGCATCACCGTGTGCATTGCCGCGGGCGACGACGGCGCCGGCGACGGGCAGCCAGGATTGAATGTCTGCTTTCCCGCATCCAGCCCGTTCGTGCTCGCCTGCGGCGGCACTCGGCTCCAGGTGACGGCGGACAGCGCCAACGAGCAGGCATGGGCGAACGGCGGCGGTGGAGAAAGCAGGTTCTTTGCACGACCAGCCTGGCAGAAGGATCTGCGTCTGACCGATGCACAGCAGCAGTCACGCCAGCTGCGCATGCGTGGTGTTCCCGATGTGGCGGCCAACGCCGATGCGCAGACCGGCTACTACCTGTCGATCAACGGGCAGCCGGCAGTGATGGGCGGCACCAGTGCCGCTGCACCATTATGGGCGGCCCTGCTTGCGCGCATCTACGGCGCAAACCGCATGCAGCCCCATTTCGTGCTGCCGCGCCTGTACGGCCAGCCGGGCGCATTCCGCGACATCGTGGCAGGCGACAACGCCGGCTTCCGCGCCTGTACCGGCTGGGATGCCAATACTGGGTTGGGTGCGCCCGATGGTGCGCGCTTGGCCGAGGTGTTGCGACCCAGCTGAGCGCGGCAAAGGAGAGCGTGCCGGCAGCCATCGCGGCAATCGGCCAGACCCGGGGACCGTCGGGAAAAGCGTGTCCTGCGATGGTGGGTGGGCAAGACCCCTGCAGCAAACCGGCAGAGTGGGGGCGCTGTGCACTGATCGCTTGCGGAACGCGCCATGCATCCAATGCAACAGGTCGAAGACCGTCGTCGTGTAGGCCGAACCGGCTAGGTCAACACGTCCAACAAGCTACCCAGCATCTCGTCGGAGCGACGCAACACATTGGCATTTGCCTGGAAATCGTTGCGTGCCGATACACCTTCGACCAGATCGGTCGCTGGCGCAGACGGGTCGGCACTGACATTCACCACGTTCGCTGCCACGCCGCCATTGGCCTGCGTACTAGCCGCGACAGACTGACGTTGGCTGCCGTCCACCGGCAGACGGGCCACATTACTGGCGGCTACCTGCTGACGCAGCGCGGCGACCTGCATTCCGGAACTTGCGATGCTGCTGATGCTCATGGTGACTCCGGTGTGGCGGTGAGTGGTTTCGAACAAGGCTCAACCCATTGCAGACAACAGGCGGAAGGCGGCAACAACACGATCAGCACGGCGCAGTGAGTACCCACCCGAACCGGCAACACCACAGGCACATTGCCGTCCGCAGGCGCACGCCCGAAGTTGAGCCCGTCATCGGTCTGGTCGCCGTTGAGCTGCTTTTGCACCTGCCAGCGCCCGTCGCCATACCGCCCCTGCTCCACCCGCAACAGTTGTCCATGACGGGTATCGGCCGCGTTGCGGGAAAATTCAATGCGTGCGGCCATGCCGGTCACCAGAAATTCCTCCGGCCCAAGCTGCGCCACCAGTCACCGGCCGGCGTGGTCGTCGTTGCCGGGCAGAATGGGCGGCGCATCGCCCCACATGGGCGCGCCGAACGAGACCTTGGCCTCCCATTCGCCGAAACGCAGCGTGCGCTGCGGCGCGCCGGATTGCTCGGCGACCGCCTGCAGACGGCCGGCGAAGGCGGCCTGCGCCAGAATCCGCTGCATCGGGCCGAGCAGTTTGAAGTTTGCCGCATGGGCCGCACTTGCTGCGCGGTTGGCCTCGCTATCGGGGTTGCCATCCATTCCGAATACCGAAAAGCCGACGCCGCCCTGCCCCAGTACATGAAACAGGGACGGTGCGGTGGCGGCGCCGAAGCCTGTTTCCGACACCCAGGCCGGGTTGTCCGGTCGCGCGTATTGGCCGATGACCTTGGTGTCTTCGTTGTAATCGTTGGTGTCGATGTCGGTGCCGATGAAATCGATCGACGGCGTGGCCGCGCGCAACAGCGCGACCATGTTCACCGTGGTGCCGCCGGACGGATAGTCCATGCCCGGATACCGCTTGCCCTTGTAGCGCAACCAGGTGTTGACGTAGAGCGGCAATGGGTTCACACGCTTGCCGGCGGCGGCCACCTCTGCTCGATGTACGCGGCGGTTGCATGTGCATTGAAGGCTTACGCAGCCTCGGCGCCGAACCCCTGTTGCCAGCTGCCCTGCGGTTTACCCACCGCGCGCGCAATCTCGGCCGGCACCGGTTGTGCGAGCGCCGCCTCGCCGGCCGGGCCGTGGTCGCGCACGGTGCCGACCGCGCCCGGCTCGTTTTCCACCTGCACCAGAATCACGGTGTGGCGGTCGCCATCGACCTTGCACAGATGCTGCATCAACGCAGTGAACGCGCGCGCATCGGCCTGCATGTTGGCTGTGGCGACAACACATCCACCGGCTCGCCGTTGGCGTCGCGCATGCGCGGGTACGTCGCCTCGTTGCGCTTGATCCATTCCGGCACGTCATGCATCTGGCCGTTCTTCCAGCTGCCGAACCACAGCAAGGCCGCGCCTGCGGGCCCCGGCAATCAGCACGTCCACGTTCGTGGTGTCGAAGCGCCCCTGTTCCGGCTCGAATTGCGCTCAATACACCGGTGCTTCCAGCGTATTGGCATGCAGAGCCACCACGTCGTCGAGGGCTTGCGGCAACACCGCTGGCCATGCGCTGGAGTTGTGCAGTTGCGCGGCCAAGCTGGTGCACGGCGCACCATCGACGAAGACCGCATGGCGCCCGTTCTGGGTGACGACGCATGGCAGTTCTTCTGCGATGGCAAGCAGCGGCATGTTGCCCGACAGCAGCGCGACGAACCACAAAAAGCCGGCAACCCGGCCGCGCCGTTGTGGCTTGAATCGAGCAAACAAACGCATCATTGCGCCTCCGACGGCAGGGAATTCCAGTGCGGCGTGGGCTCGTTGCGCAGATGGCGCACGAAGAAGTCGTACTGGCGGCGTTGCACGTAATCGATCGGCCCGCTGGAGCGGCCCACCGTATGCTCGCCACCTGGCACATTGAGCAGATCGAACTCCTTGCCGGCCTTGATCAAGGCATCGACCACCTGCGCGGTGGACGCTGGATCCACATTGCTGTCCTGCTCGCCGACAATCAGCAGCAGGTCGCCTTGCAGCTTGCTCGCATTGACCACGCCGGACGCCTCCACGTAGCTCGCGTCCACCGGCCAGCCCATCCACTGCTCGTTCCAGCTGATCTTGTCCATGCGGTTGTCGTAGCACCCCACAAACGCCACGCCCACCTTGTAGAACTCCGGATGACGTTCGAGCGCTCCCAGCGTGCTCTGCCCCCCCGCCGACGCACCATAGATGCCCACGCGGCTGATGTCGTAAGACGGATCCTTGGCCGCCAGTGCACGATGCCAGGCGATGCGATCGGCAAAGCCGGAATCGCCCAGGTTCTTCCACGCAACATCGTGAAACGCCTTGGAGCGATTGGCGGTGCCCATGCCGTCGATCATCACCACGATGAAACCCAGATCGGCCTGCGCCTGCATGCCGATCTGCTTGTCGCCACCGGAGTGATAACCGAACGGCCAGAACGTCTTGGGCACGAAGGCATCGTGCGGCCCGGCGTAGATGTTTTCGATCACCGGGTAGCGTTTGCGCGGGTCGTAATCGCGCGGGCGTACCACCATGCCCCAGATGTCGGTGCTGCCGTCGCGACCCTTGGCCATGAAGGTCTCCGGCGCACGCCAGCCGGCGGCCTGCAGCTTGTCGATGTTGCCGCGCTCCACGGTGTGCAGCAGTTGCCCGTCGATGGCGTGCAGCTCCATCACCGGCGGCAGATCCGGACGCGAATAGACATCGACGTAATGCTGGCCGTCATCGGCAATCGCTACATCATGGTCGGCATCGGTGTGGGTCAGGCGCACCAACCGGCGGCCATCGAAATCCACGCTGTACAGCTGCCGATAGTACGGGTCTTTACCCGCATCCATCCCGCTGGCGGTGAACCAGATGCGGCGCTGCATATCGTCCACGCGCAGTACATCGCGTACCACCCACGGCCCGCGGGTGAGCTGGCGTTTCAGCTGGCCGTTACGCCCATCGAACAGATACAGGTGCCGCCAGCCATCGCGTTCGGAAATCCACAGCACCTCATCGCCGCGCCCATCCACGTCGTGGCGAAAACTGCGGTCGGCATAGACGAACGTGCGGGCGTCTTCGCCAACTGCCACATGCGCGCGCCCGCTGCGGGCATCCACCGCAATCACGCGCATACGCTGGAAGCCGCGTTGCACGTACTCGAACGCCACACTGCGCCCATCGCTGCGCCACTGCAGCGGCGACAGCGAATACGGGTTGTCGAACATGTCCGTTTCCACATCGCGCCGTGTGCCGTCCAGCGCGAACAGCACTGGCCGCTCCACATCCACCGCATCGCCTGGCTTGGGATATAGCTGGGTGTGCACCACCGGTTGTCCGCCACCGGCCGGTGCGGCCTCCACGCGGGTGACACGGCGGGCCAGCCCGGGGCGCACGCGATAGACCGCCAGCTGCTGCGAATCCGGCGACCAGGCAACACTCTCCAGGTCGAAATAATCATCGGCACGGCCGTCGCTACTGAGCCGGGTTACCTGCCCATCGGCGACACGGCGCAGCATCAGGTTCCAACCATCGGCCAGCACCTCCCACCTGGCATCCGGCGAGCGAGACGGCGTGGTGTCGGCCGGCACCAGCGGGTCGCGCACCACGCCGAAACCGCGTGGACGTGACTGCGCCTGCGGCCGTGCATCGGGCGCGCAGTGGTAAGTGGTCAGCGTGCAGCGCCAGGCCGCATCGTACAGTGCAAAGATAATCGCACCGTCGCTGCGTTCGCCCTCTTTTGAAAAGAAAAACCGCTCGAACGGCAGCCGCAGCGGCGCATAGGTCTTACCGGTTGCTGCACTCAGGCCCTGTGCCACCCGTGCCTGATCGAAGGCCGGCTGCTTCTGCAGCGTGGCCACATCGGCACTGACGAATACGAAGCCGCCCGGCACTGTCTTGCGGTAATAGAACCTGCCGTCGTCCTGCCACTGCGCCGGCCAGGCGACATTCTCTGTCAGCGTGATCCACTGTTCGCGGAGGCCCAGCGAGCGTTGGTAATCGGCAACGCTAGGCGCAGCCTGTGCCACACCCGACCACACCACGATGCACGCAACCAGCGCACGCCACCGGCACAACGCAGATGCGCTGCGGCGCGCATCACTCACCATCGTCTTCCTCCAGCGCCAGCTCGTCGCTGCGCAACCCGCTGCGCGCGCCCCAGTGGTAAATGAAGAACGCAATCGCTGCCACGCTCAGCGTATCGAACGGGTACGCGATCCAGCCGTGTCCGCCAAACGTGCCGGCCCACGACACCAGCATCACCAGCACGAAGAACACGATCAGCCACAACGACGCGCACACCTGCCGCAACAATCGGGTGCGCCCCTCACGCGAGGGCAAGCGATACAGCACGTACAGCGCGAATGCGAGCACCTGCAAGCCGAGCAGCCACGACAAGGTCGGCCAGGTGGACCAATACACGATCAACGCCGCCACCATGAACGACAGCGGCCCCAACACCGTCAGGCCGCGCACGAAAAATGGCCGTGGCAACGCCGGCGCACTGCGGCGCAACGCCGCCACCGCGACCGGCGCCACCGCGTAGCTCAGCACCAAGGCGGCCGACACCACGCCGATCAGCGTTTCCCACGAAGGGAACGGCAGCGTCCAGAAGATCGACAAGCCCAGGCTCAACCACAACGCAGGACGCGGGATGCCCGACACCGGGTGCACCCGCGTCAAGCCCGGCAAAAACCCACCGCTCCGCGCCCAGCCGTACACCACGCGCGGCGTGGCATTCATGTAGATATTGCCGGTGCCGCTGGGCGAGACCACCGCATCGCAGATCACCAGCGTGGCCAGCCACGCCATGCCCAAGGCCAAGGCGATGTCGTGGTACGGCAGCGAGAAGGCCTTGTCGATGCCAGTCCAACCTTGTGCGATTTGCCCGGCAGGAATGCTGCCCAGAAACGCCAGCTGCAGCAGCACGTAAATCACCGTTGACAGCGCCACCGACAGGATCAGCGCAATGGGAATATTGCGCTGTGGATCGCGTACTTCGCTGGCCACCGACACGATCGGGGTCAGCCCCAGGTACGCGAAGATGATGCCGCCGGCCGAGATCGCCGCTTCCACGCCGGCCATGCCCGAGGGTGCGACCCCATGCACGGTGAGATTATCTGCATTGAAATGCCGCATCAGCAGTACGATCACCAGGATAGGCACCAAAAACTTGAAGATGCTGACGATGTTGTTCGCCAACGCGAACGTCTTGACGCTGAAATAGTTGAGCAGGAAAAACAGCACCAGCAAGGCCAACTGCACCAGCCAGCCCCACACGCTGGGGTGCGTACTATTTGCTTGACTCAACGACGGGAACCACGCTGCTGCGTATTGCCGCGCCGCTTCCACTTCGATCGCAATCAAGCTGGAAAACGCGATCAGCGTGATGAAGCCGGTCAGCGCGCCGAGCAAGGCGCCATGCGAATACTCCGGGTAGCGCACCACCCCGCCCGCACGCGGTAACGCCGCACCGAGTTCGCAATACACCAGCCCGAGCAGCAGCACCGCGATGCCGCCGAGGATCCAGGACACGATGCCGGCCGGCCCTGCAATCGAGGACACGTGGCTGGCCGAAAACAACCACCCGGAGCCGAAGATCGAACCCAGCCCGATAAAGGTCAGGTCGGTCAGACTCAGCCGCTTGTGGAACTTGCCTTGCGTGGTTGCAGCGTGTGTGGTCATCCGTCGCCCCGAAGAGTGGAAAGCGCAGTTACTGCAGGAAAGCCATGATGTGCCGGCAGGTGTCAGTCGCTGGCAGACGCGTTCGCCTCTGCCGATGCATCTGCGGCGTCGTCATTTGGATACGGCGACACGCCACCATCGGCGATAAAGCGGTCGATGCGTGCTTCCAGCACCGGCAACGGCACCGAACCGGTCTGCAGCAGCGCATCGTGGAAGTGACGCAGGTCGAACCTCTCGCCGAGTGCAGTTTCTGCCTTGTGGCGCAGCTCAAGCATTTTCAGCTCGCCCAGGTAGTAGGACAGCGCCTGGCCCGGCCAGGCGATATAGCGGTCCACCTCGGTGGTCACTTCGTGCTCGCTCAACGCGGTGTTGTCGCGCAGGTAGGCCTGGGCCTGTTCGCGTGTCCAGCCCTTGTGATGGATGCCGGTATCGATCACCAGCCGGCAGGCGCGCCACATCTGGTACGTCAGGTAACCGAAGCGGTCGTAGGGCGTGTCGTACATGCCCATTTCCTGGCCCAGATACTCCGAATACAGCGCCCAACCCTCGCCGTAGGCAGAGATAAAGCCGTAACGACGGAACTCCGGCAAGCCTTGCGCCTCTGCCGCCAGCGGCATCTGCAATGCGTGGCCTGGCGAGGACTCATGCAAGGTCAGCGCGGTGAGGTTGTACAGCGGCCGCGACGGCAGGTTGTAGGTGTTGACCAAATAGATGCCCGGCCCACCGCGGCCACCGGTGTAGAACGGTGCCAGCTCCGGCGGCACCGGTTCGATCGCAAAACGTCGGCGCGGCAGCCGGCCGATGTAATCGCCCACCTTGGCGTCCACACGCTTGGCGATCCAGGCCGCCTGCTTGAGCAACTCTTCCGGGGTCTTGGCGTAGAACTGCGGGTCGGTACGCAGGAAATGCAGAAACGCCGGAAACACCGCCTGGCCGGCCGGCGGCTTGAAGCCGCTGGCCGCGATGGTCTGGTCCATCTGCTTGCGGAGCTTGGCCACTTCCTGCAAGCCGATCTGATGGATCTGATCGGGGCTCAAATCCAGCGTGGTGAACTCGCGAATCTGCGCGCGGTAATACGCCTGCCCGTCCGGCAAAGCTTCGGCGGCCAGCGTTGTGCGCGCACGCGGCTGGTACTCATTGCGGATGAAGTCCAGCAACCTGGCGTACGCCGGCACCACCTGCGTATCGATGGCCCTGACCGCTTGCCGGCGCAGTTGCGCCTGCACATCGGCCGGCAGCGTCGCCGGCATTTGCTTGAACGGCGCGTAGAACGGATTGGCCTCACCGTTGGCCTGCGCCACATCGGCGATGGATTGGTCGCGGCCGGTCATCGTGACCCGAGGCTGGCTGAAACCGCGCGCCAACCCAGCGCGCATATTGTCGGTGTGTTCGGTGAAATAGCGCGGGATGTCGGCCAACATCTTCAGATAACGCTGGTAATCCTCGCGCGTGCGCAGCTTGGCCTCGGCGCTGAACCCCAGATCGCTCCAGAACGCCGAGTCGCTGTTGAACGGCATTTCCCAGGCGCGAAAATGCTGCTGATCCAGCAACACCTGCAACTGTTGCCGATACACCTGGTAACTCACCTGATCTTCGGCGGACAACTGCGCCTGCGGAATGGCATCCAGTGCGGTCAACGCCTGTTGCCAATACGCCGTGCGCAGATTCTGCGTGGCGACATCGACCTTGGGCAGATGATCGGATTGCTGCTCCTGCGTGGCCTGATTGTCCTCATCCACCGCGCCGGACGCCTGGGCTTGCCGCCAGCGCCATTCGCGCGTGTACAAGGCCTTGAAGCGTGCCGCTGCGCTGGCCTGCGTGGCCGCCACAGCGGCGTCGGCTGCCTGCGCCGGCAGGGCCAGACCGCTCAGGCTGGCTGCGATCAACAGACTCAATGCGCTCGCACGTAATACGCTGCCCTTCGTCATTTGTTTGCCTCCGGTGTCGTCTTGGCCTGCGCAATCCACTGCCGCACGCGTTGCTGCAGCATCGCCAGCGGCATCGCACCGCCGCCGAGCACCGCATCATGGAAGGCGCGCACATCGAAGCGCTCGCCAAGTTCTTTTTCCGCTTCCGCACGCAATGCCAGGATCTGCAGCTGGCCGAGCTTGTAGCCCAGCGCCTGGCCCGGCCACACGATGTAGCGGTCGGTTTCGGACTGGATGCTGGGCTCGTCGTCTGACGGATGCGCGTGGAAGAAATCCACCATTTGCTGGCGATTCCAGTGCTTGTAATGCACACCGGTATCGAGCACCAGCCGATTGGCGCGCAGCAATTCTCCAGACAGACGCCCGTAATCGTTGTACGGATCCTTGAAGAAACCGATCTCCTTGCCGAGGCGCTCGGCATACAGCGCCCAGCCTTCGATATAGGCGTTGTAGCCGGCCTGCTGGCGGAACGGCGGCAACGGCAGCGTCTGCGCGAGCGAAATCTGCAGGTGATGGCCCGGCACGCCTTCGTGATAGGCCGTGGTTTCGATATTGATCAGCGTGCGGCTGGCGAAGTCGCTGGTGTTGACCTTCACGATTGCTGGCTTGGTGCCTTTCGGATTGCTCTGCCAGTATTCGGCGCCCGGTGCGGTGCGCCGGAACGCCGGCATCGCCTGCACGTCCAGCGGGGTGTTGGGCAGATGACCGAACAGCTTGGGCAGCTCCGGTTCCATCGCCGCGATGTACTGGCGGTACTGCTGCAGAATCTGCTCGCCCGAGGTGGCGAAGTGGCGCGTGTCAGTCTCCACTGACTTGCGGAAGCTCGCCAGATCGGCAAAACCCTGTGCCTTGGCGATCACCGTCATCTCGCCTTCGATGCGCGCGACCTCCTTCAAACCGATCTGGTGGATGTCCTCCGGCGCCATATCGGTGGTGGTCTGGGTATGGATGGCATAGCGATAACGGCGCTCGCCATCGGGCAGCGACCACAGGCCTTCCTGCGCGCGCCCTTGCGCGGCGTATTCCTCGCGCACGAACGCGGCCAGCTTGCCGTAGGCAGGGCGCACCTGCTGGTCGATCGCTGCGAGCAGTTGTTTGCGCAGCACATCGCGTTGATCGGCCGGCACCGCGGCGCCGCGCTTTTTCAACGGCGAGGCGAACGGGCTTTGATGGATCCCATTCGTTCGCGCACGCCAAGTCCTGCCCGCGAGCTTCTGCCCGGACCCCAACCGGATAGGGTTCAGCCGACTGCAGATCGGGGGGGGGCTCCGCCTGCTGGCGGCCCCCTGGATGGCTTGCCCGCTCGGCGGACGATGTCCCGGACCCGGCTGCCATCTCCCCCTGCGCCCTCGCCTGCGTTCTCGGCGGGCAGCTTCAGCGATCTGCTCCGTCAGTTCGATCCGTCGCTTCTTGATACATCGCTTCTTGATTCGATGCCTGCCGTCGGCACGCCGCATACAGCGGCTGCCCCAGCAGAGTGCGATGAGGTGCAATCGGGTCTGCGTGCAGCCGATGACCCGCCACCCACCGTGCGTGTCGCTGTCACTGCCGCGCGGCCGCCGCGCGCCAAGCCGGCCCCGCGACGGCGTGCGGCGCAACCCTCCGACGCTTCGCCGGCCGCGCAGGTGGATCTACGCACGCTCGGCTACAGTCAGCAGCAGCAAGAGAAGATCAAACCGAAGGTGCGTTCGACAGTGGCGCAGCACCACGAGGCACTGGTGGGCCATGGGTTTACACACGCGCACATCGTTGCGCTCAGCCAACACCCGGCAGCGTTAGGGACCGTTGCTGTCACGTATCAGGACATAATCAGGGCGTTGCCAGAGGCGACACACGAAGACATCGTTGGCGTCGGCAAACAGTGGTCCGGCGCACGCGCCCTGGAGGCCTTGCTCACGGAGGCGAGGGAGTTGAGAGGTCCGCCGTTACAGTTGGACACAGGCCAACTTCTCAAGATTGCAAAACGTGGAGGCGTGACCGCAGTGGAGGCAGTGCATGCATGGCGCAATGCACTGACGGGTGCCCCCCTGAACCTGACCCCGGACCAAGTGGTGGCCATCGCCAGCAATATTGGCGGCAAGCAGGCGCTGGAGACGGTGCAGCGGCTGTTGCCGGTGCTGTGCCAGGACCATGGCCTAACCCCGGACCAGGTCGTGGCCATCGCCAGCAATGGCGGCAAGCAGGCGCTGGAGACGGTGCAACGGCTGTTGCCGGTGCTGTGCCAGGCCCATGGCCTGACCCCGGACCAGGTGGTGGCCATCGCCAGCAATATTGGCGGCAAGCAGGCGCTGGAGACGGTGCAGCGGCTGTTGCCGGTGCTGTGCCAGGACCATGGCCTGACCCCGGACCAGGTGGTGGCCATCGCCAGCCATGGCGGCGGCAAGCAGGCGCTGGAGACGGTGCAGCGGCTGTTGCCGGTGCTGTGCCAGGACCATGGCCTGACCCCGGACCAGGTGGTGGCCATCGCCAGCAATATTGGCGGCAAGCAGGCGCTGGAGACGGTGCAGCGGCTGTTGCCGGTGCTGTGCCAGGACCATGGCCTGATCCCGGACCAGGTGGTGGCCATCGCCAGCAATATTGGCGGCAAGCAGGCGCTGGAGACGGTGCAGCGGCTGTTGCCGGTGCTGTGCCAGGACCATGGCCTGACCCCGGACCAGGTGGTGGCCATCGCCAGCAATAGTGGCGGCAAGCAGGCGCTGGAGACGGTGCAGCGGCTGTTGCCGGTGCTGTGCCAGGCCCATGGCCTGACCCCAGACCAAGTGGTGGCCATCGCCAGCCACGATGGCGGCAAGCAGGCGCTGGAGACGGTGCAGCGGCTGTTGCCGGTGCTGTGCCAGGACCATGGCCTGACCCCGGCCCAAGTGGTGGCCATCGCCAGCAATAACGGCGGCAAGCAGGCGCTGGAGACGGTGCAGCGGCTGTTGCCGGTGCTGTGCCAGGCCCATGGCCTGACCCCAGACCAAGTGGTGGCCATCGCCAGCCACGATGGCGGCAAGCAGGCGCTGGAGACGGTGCAGCGGCTGTTGCCGGTGCTGTGCCAGGACCATGGCCTGACCCCGGCCCAAGTGGTGGCCATCGCCAGCAATAGTGGCGGCAAGCAGGCGCTGGAGACGGTGCAGCGGCTGTTGCCGGTGCTGTGCCAGGACCATGGCCTGACCCCGGACCAGGTGGTGGCCATCGCCAGCAATGGCGGCGGCAAGCAGGCGCTGGAGACGGTGCAGCGGCTGTTGCCGGTGCTGTGCCAGGACCATGGCCTGACCCCGGACCAGGTCGTGGCCATCGCCAGCAGTAGCGGCGGCAAGCAGGCGCTGGAGACGGTGCAGCGGCTGTTGCCGGTGCTGTGCCAGGACCATGGCCTGACCCCGGACCAGGTGGTGGCCATCGCCAGCCACGATGGCGGCAAGCAGGCGCTGGAGACGGTGCAGCGGCTGTTGCCGGTGCTGTGCCAGGACCATGGCCTGACCCCGGACCAGGTGGTGGCCATCGCCAGCAATATTGGCGGCAAGCAGGCGCTGGAGACGGTGCAGCGGCTGTTGCCGGTGCTGTGCCAGGACCATGGCCTGACCCCGGACCAGGTGGTGGCCATCGCCAGCAATATTGGCGGCAAGCAGGCGCTGGAGACGGTGCAGCGGCTGTTGCCGGTGCTGTGCCAGGACCATGGCCTGACCCCGGACCAGGTGGTGGCCATCGCCAACAATAACGGCGGCAAGCAGGCGCTGGAGACGGTGCAGCGGCTGTTGCCGGTGCTGTGCCAGGACCATGGCCTGACCCCGGACCAGGTGGTGGCCATCGCCAGCAATATTGGCGGCAAGCAGGCGCTGGAGACGGTGCAGCGGCTGTTGCCGGTGCTGTGCCAGGACCATGGCCTGACCCCGGCCCAGGTGGTGGCCATCGCCAACAATAACGGCGGCAAGCAGGCGCTGGAGACGGTGCAGCGGCTGTTGCCGGTGCTGTGCCAGGACCATGGCCTGACCCCGGACCAGGTGGTGGCCATCGCCAGCAATATTGGCGGCAAGCAGGCGCTGGAGACGGTGCAGCGGCTGTTGCCGGTGCTGTGCCAGGACCATGGCCTGACCCCGGACCAGGTGGTGGCCATCGCCAGCAATGGCGGCGGCAAGCAGGCGCTGGAGAGCATTGTTGCCCAGTTATCTCGCCCTGATCCGGCGTTGGCCGCGTTGACCAACGACCACCTCGTCGCCTTGGCCTGCCTCGGCGGACGTCCTGCCCTGGATGCAGTGAAAAAGGGATTGCCGCACGCGCCGGAATTGATCAAAAGAATCAATCGCCGCATTCCCGAACGCACGTCCCATCGCGTTGCCGACCTCCCCGAACGCACGTCCCATCGCGTTGCCGACCTCGCGCACGTGGTGCGCGTGCTTGGTTTTTTCCAGAGCCACTCCCACCCAGCGCAAGCATTCGATGACGCCATGACGCAGTTCGGGATGAGCAGGCACGGGTTGGTACAGCTCTTTCGCAGAGTGGGCGTCACCGAATTCGAAGCCCGCTGCGGAACACTCCCCCCAGCCTCGCAGCGTTGGGACCGTATCCTCCAGGCATCAGGGATGAAAAGGGCCAAACCGTCCCCTACTTCAGCTCAAACGCCGGATCAGGCGTCTTTGCATGCATTCGCCGATTCGCTGGAGCGTGACCTTGATGCGCCCAGCCCAATGCACGAGGGAGATCAGACGCGGGCAAGCAGCCGTAAACGGTCCCGATCGGATCGTGCTGTCACCGGCCCCTCCACACAGCAATCTTTCGAGGTGCGCGTTCCCGAACAGCACGATGCGCTGCATTTGCCCCTCAGCTGGAGGGTAAAACGCCCGCGTACCAGGATCGGGGGCGGCCTCCCGGATCCTGGTACGCCCATCGCTGCCGACCTGGCAGCGTCCAGCACCGTGATGTGGGAACAAGATGCGGCCCCCTTCGCAGGGGCAGCGGATGATTTCCCGGCATTCAACGAAGAGGAGCTCGCATGGTTGATGGAGCTATTGCCTCAGTCAGGCTCAGTCGGAGGGACGATCTGACTCGCCGGTCAACGCGGCAATCTTGTCGATCTGCTCGGGCAGGCGCTCCAGCAGATACCGCGGCTGGGTGAGGCCATCCTTGGCACCTTGGCGCGACACCGCGATCACCTGGTCGATCACCGTCGGAATGGTCTGCAGGCGCTTGATGTAATCCTGATAGTCCTTGGCGTTTTCGAACGGGAATGCGTCGCCATACCCGGCCAGCGCCAGCTGTATGCCGCCAATCGGTTCCAGCGGCATCGCATAGGTCTTCAGATCGATGCCTTCCAGCGTGTCGCGCAACTGGCCCAGCATCATCTGCAGGCTGAGCTGGCGCTGTTCGTCCAGCGTCTTGGCATCCACTGCTTCGAACTGCTTGAGCAGGTCGGCCGTTGCGGTGCGATCTGCTTGCACGGCTTCCAGCGAGTCATCGCTCCAGCGGTCGTTGTAACGCTTGTCGCCGATGATGCTGGCGAACTCCGGGTTGTGCTGCAGTTGGTACTGCCACTGCTTGTCCAGCAGCGTGTCGAAGGCCTTGGCAGCCTGCTCGCCGGTCGAGGCGGAGGCAGGTGTAGCCGCCTGCTCCGCTGCAGGCGGCACCGGCTTGCAGGCGGTGAACAACGCGGCTGCGAGTAAACCGGCGACAACCGGACCGATGGCGACAGGACGCAGGTGCTTCATGCATTCACTCCTAGATGCAAGAACAGCGGTCGGAGCGCGCCTGAGCGCGAATGGCGTTACTCGGGAATGTCCGTCGCGCCCGGGTGCGCTCCTACGCGCGCGTGAACCCTTGCAGATTCAGGCAAACGGTTGATCGATCGCCACCGACGGCGGCGTGAACCACTGCGCGCCGGCATCGGTGACGTAGAAATGGTCTTCCAAGCGCACACCGAACTGCTCCGGCACCACGATCATCGGCTCGTTGCTGGCGCACATGCCCGGCTGCAGCGGCAGCGCATTGCCGCGCACCAGATACGGCGCCTCGTGAATCGCTAACCCGCAACCGTGACCGGTGCGATGCGGCAGGCCGGGCAACCGATAGTCGGGGCCGAGCCCGGCAGCTTCCAATACGGTGCGTGCCGCCTGATCCACCGCCTCGCACGCCACGCCGGGGCGTATCGCCGCAAACGCCGCCGCCTGCGCGGCCTGTTCCAGGTCCCAGATGCGCCGCTGCGCATCATTGGGGGCACCATAGATCCAGGTGCGGGTGATGTCGGAGTGGTAGCCCTGCACGGTGCAGCCGGTATCGATCAGCACCAGCTCGCCTTCGCGCAGGTGCTGCACACCGGGAATGCCGTGCGGAAACGCGGTGGCATGGCCGTACTGCACGATGCAGAAGGTCGAACCGTTATCCGCGCCCAGCGCGCGATGCGCCTCATCGATGAAGCGCACCAGTTGATCGGTGCCGATGCCCTCGTACGCGATGCCCGCAGCCAGCCGCTGCACCAGCAAGGTCATCTCGCAGGCCTGCTGCATCAATGCCAGCTCGGCCGGCGACTTGCACATGCGGCAGCCATCGATGATGACGCCGGCATCGCGAATCGCCTTGCCCAGATGGGCGCGCAGACCGGTGTGCACGGCGAATGCAATGCCCGGGTCCAGCGCCAAGGCATGCGCATGGCGCTCGTTCATGGCCTGCACCACCAGTACGTACGGGTCGTCGTGTTCTTCCCACAGGTATTTAGCCACCGGGATCTTCAGCACCGCATCCAGCGAGCCTTCTTCGAATGCGGGGCAGATCAATACCGGGTCGCCGTCCAGCATCAGCAGCAACGCTACCAGACGTTCGCTCGCCCCCCATGGCACGCCGGTGAAATAGCGCAGCGAGGTGCCGGCGCCGATCAACAGCGCATCCACGCCATGCGCGCGCATCAAACGACGTGCGCGCTCGATGCGGCGCTCGTATTCGCCCGCGGCGATCGGCGCGGCGCGTTGGGTCCACGGTGCCAGCTGCGCGCGCGCCTGCTCCAGCGACAGCCCGCCGATCTGGCTGCTCATGCGCCCGCTCCAAGATCGGCGGTGCTCCACTGCCCATCGACCAAACGCGCCACGCCGCCTGGATTGCGTTGACGTAATTCAGCAGGCAGCAGCGCATCGGGTACCGCGTCGTAACTGTGCAGGGCGGCAAAACGGCGGATGGCACCGGGCATACCCACCGCAGTGAATCCCGGATGCCCCGTGCTCGGGAACGGGCCGCCATGGTTCTGCGCGGCGCTCACTGCTACGCCGGTTGGCATCTTGCTATTGATCAACCGCCCTACCCGCGCGCGCAGCACCGGGGCGATGGCCTGCCATGCCGCATCGTCGCTGCCGTCGGCGGCGCGGTACAGCGTGCCGGTGAGGTTGCCTTCGAACGCGGCAGCCACCTCTGCCATTTGCGCCACATCGGCTGCGCGCACCAGCAGGCTCACCGGGCCGAAGGCTTCGGCCTGCAACGCCTGCGGGTTGGCGATGAAGGCCTGCGCATCCACGCTCAACAAGGTGGGTGCATAGCGGTAGCCATCTTCGCCGGTGTGACCGCCGGCCAGCATGCCGGCACCGGCAGCACGCAAGTCCGCCACACCACGTTGCACACCATGCACGCCGGACGCGGAGAACAGCACCATCGGCATGGCCGCTTCGAAATGCGCCCTGGTGGCTGCCACAAACGCATCGCCGGCCACGCCATGCGGCACCACGACCACGCCGGGATTGGTGCAAAACTGGCCGCTACCGAGCGTGCAGGATGCGAAGAATTCCTGCGCAAGCGCATCGCCGCGTTCGGCCAGCGCGCCGGGCAACAGGAACACCGGGTTGACGCTGGACAGCTCGGCATAGAACGGCACGCCGGCCACATCTGCCGCTGCCTTCAGCGTCAGCCCGCCGGCACGGCTGCCGGTAAAGCCGATCGCGCCGAGTCGCGCATCGCCAGCGAGCCGCACGCCGATCGTATTGTCGAAGTGATACAGCAGCTGCACGGCTGCCGCAGGAAGACCGGACCCGACCAGCGCGCGATGTGCCAACTGCGCCATGCGCTGGCTGGTGACCGGATGCAGCGGATGCGCCTTGGCGATGACCGGATTGCGCGCGGCAATCGCCGAGGCGAAATCGCTACCGGCAATCGCATTGAAGGCGAACGGAAAATTGTTCGGCCCGAACACCAGCACCGGCTTGCCCAGCGGCGCCAGGTGCGAACGCAGATCGGCCGCGCTGTCGATGATGGGCTGGGTCCAGCTATAACTCCGCACCGCGTTTGCGGCCTGACGCAGTTGCCCGCTGGTGCGCGGCAGTTCGTTGCCACGCAGGCGGGTGGGCGCCGGCAACGCCGTCTCGGCATGCGCCAGTGCAACCAGGGCGTCGGCATCGGCATCCAGCGCGTCGGCGTAGCTTTCCAGAAAGGCAGCGATGCGCTCGACCGGCGCGGCCACGAGTTCCGCTGCCACTGCCTGCGCCGCAACGACGGCCGCTTCCACATCGTCCGCACCACTGATCGGAAAATGCGGCCCGATCGGCTCGCCGGTGGCCGGGTTGGCGGCGCGGAAGCTGCCGGTAGCGGCACCGCTGCGTTGCCATCGGCCACCGAGCAGGATCTCTGCCGTGGTCGTGGGACTGGAGTGGTTCGTATCGTTCATTGCGGCACCTTCGGTGACAGGGATGCAGGGCCTGCGCACTGTGCGCCAGCGGCCGACCAGAAAGGTGATGAGGATGCAGCACTGGATGCCACATCCGCAGCGGCGGACGCATCGCAGCACACGCAGGTACGGCGCGTGCCGCGAATTCGTGGAAGCCGCATCCTGCGCGCACCCGCAGGCACAGCATGCGATGGCCGCGTCATTGCACCATCACGACAGCTTGGGCGCAGTGGCAATGGCATGGTCGATCACCTTCAACGCGGCATCGCGCTCTGCACCGGCCACCACCAGCCGCGGTGCACGCACCTGCTCGCTGCCCATGCCTACCTTTGCCTGCACCAATTTGATCAGCTGCACGAAGGTGGGCACGGTATCCAGGCGCAGCAGCGGCAGGAACCAATGGTAAAGCTCCTTGGCTGCCGGGTACCCGCCATCGCGAGCGAGTTCGAACAGGCGCACCGATTCTTTCGGATATGCATTGACCAGGCCGGCGATCCAGCCCTTGGCGCCCATGCTCAGGCCCTCGACGATGGCATCGTCCATGCCGACCAGCAGCGCCAGGCGGTCGCCCAGCAATTCCTGCAGCGCGGCGAAGCGGCGCACATCGCCGGAGGATTCCTTCACTGCCTGCAGGTTCGGGAATTCGGCAGCCAGCTCGGCGATCTGCGCCGGACCGAAATCGGTCTTGTAGGCCACCGGGTTGTTGTACAGGATCACCGGCAGATCGGTCGCGGCGATCACCGCGCGCACATGCGCGCCCATCTCGCGCCAGTCGGTGGAATACACGTACGGCGGCAGCACCATCAAGCCACCGCAGCCGATGTCCTTGGCCGCCTTGGCCAGCGCGACTGCTTCGCCAGTGGCGAGGCTGGCGATGCCCGGCACCACCGGCACGCGGCCGTTCAAGGCGGTGACCAGCGTGCGCAGAATCGCCAGCTTGTCCTCCACGCTCAAGGTGGCGGCCTCGCCCAACGAGCCCAGCGGCACGATCGCAGTGCAACCGGCATCCACCAACTGGTTCGCGTGCGTGCCGAGGAAGTCGTGGTCGATCTCGCCGTTGGCGGTGAACGGGGTGGTGATGGCCGGCAACACGCCGTGCCAGAACGTGGCAATGCTCATGGGTGATTCCCTTGCGAGTCGGAAGTGAACGAGTCGGCCAGCGCCACGAGGCGGACCGGGAACAACGGCGGGCGGCGGCCGGCGTCGGTGGAAAGAGTGGGCGGGCAACGGCCAAGCTCGGCCAGCGCAGTCCCGCAGATGCGGCCCTGGCAGGCGCCCATGCCGCAGCGCGAGGCGAGCTTGGCGTCGCGTGCGTCCTGGAAGTTGTCCAGTGCGCACAGCGGCACGTCTTCGCAGCGGCAGATCAGCGTCTCCGGTTGCGCCAGTGCGCGGATGCGCGGGTCCAGCACGAATTGCTGCTGCAGCAAATCGGCAAACGCACGCGCCGCGCGCCGGCGTGGCTGCAGGCGCAGCGCAGCGTCCGGGGCGTCGGCGGCCATATGCCCGGCCATCGCACCTTCAATCAAGGCGCAATCGCTCCCGCCGATGCCACAAACTTCGCCAGCGGCAAATACCTGGGTGACGCTGGTGCGCAGCAGCGTATCGACCTGCACCTGCTGGTGCGCACCGTAGGCCTGCAACTGGCAACCCAGCAATTGCGCAAGCTCGGTGTTGGGTACCAGTCCGTAGCCCACCGCCAAGTGATCGCAGGCGATCCGCGTGCGGCCGGTGGGACCTTCGAGTTCGACTTCGCGCAGCTGCGTGTCGCCATGCGCGGCGACCACAACGCTGCCGGCGCGATACGCGACTACACGCAGCTGAAAGCGCAACGCCGCGGCCTGTGCGGCCTTACCCGGCCAGCGCCACAATTGCAGCGCGAACTGCCGCAACGCCGCTGCCGAGGTTTGCTCGTGGATGCCGAGTAGCTGCGCGCCATGTTGTTGCAACGTGGCCGCACTGGCCAACAGCAAGGGGCCGCTCCCAGCCACCAGCACGCGCTTGCCGCTCAGCGGCCAACCCTGCTTCGCAAGCGCCTGCGCCGCGCCGGCCCCGGTGACGCCGGGCAAGGTCCACCCTGGAAACGGCAGCAGCAGTTCGCGCGCACCGGTAGCCAGCACCAACGCGGCGTAATGCAGTTGCAGCGTGCCGTCCGGGCCATCGGCCAGTAACCAGTCCGGTTGCGCGAGCAGAATCTGCGTGCGCGTCAACACCATGATCGCTGCGTTGCCCGCCACCTGCTGCAACAGCACGCGCGCATCGGCCGGCGCGCCGTGTTGCACATCGCTGCGCCATACCTGCCCGCCGGCACGCGGTTGCATGTCCACCACGCCCACGCGCACACCTTGGCTGGCCGCCGCCTGCGCCGCTGCCAGCCCGGCCGGGCCGGCGCCGACGACCAACACATCGAAATGCAGCACGCGCTCAGCCATCGGTGCGCACCTGCATGCCATCGCGCGCGTCCACCAGGCAGGCGCGCTGCTGACCGATGCCATCGATGCGCACGCGGCATTCGAAGCACACGCCCATGCCGCACAAGGGCGCGCGCGGTTGCCCGCTGCTGGATTCGCGGAACCGCAACGTGGCCTGCGCCACGGCCGCCGCCACGCTGGCACCGGCCGGCACTTCGACCAGTTGCGCATCCACGTGCAGACGCACCCTCGCGCTCATGCGGGCGCACCGTGCATGGCACGCGCCGGTGCATACGGCGCCGGGTCGATGGCCGGCGTGCGCCCGAGCAGGCTGTCCACGATCACCCGTGCGCTCCCCAGTGCCGTGGTGACTCCCAGCCCCTCATGACCGGCGGCCACCCACACATCGCGACGGCCGGGCACCGCCCCTAGATACGGGCGCCCATCGGGCGTGGCGGGACGCAA
The DNA here is from genome assembly GCF_038405005.1 of Xanthomonas sp. JL1. Lineage (NCBI taxonomy): Bacteria > Pseudomonadati > Pseudomonadota > Gammaproteobacteria > Lysobacterales > Lysobacteraceae > Xanthomonas > Xanthomonas sp. JL1. The sequence goes on from NZ_JBBYGR010000024.1 coordinate 37,967, forward strand.
ACCGGTCCACACGCGGATCGCCTGCAGCTCGCGCAGCACCGGCAGATACGCGAATGCGCGCTGCAACATCTGCTGCAGCACCGGCATCGACAGCGCGCGATCGTGCTCGCCGAATTGGCGCGAGGAGCCGATCAACATCTGCCCGGTCGGCCGCGGCTGCACATTGAAGGCCACGCTGGTGTCGTCGGCACCATGCGCCGAATCGGCATAACCGAGTTCCAGCAACTGATGCCGGATCAACCCCGGGTGCCGGTCGGTGATGACCAAGTGGCCCTTGCGCGGGCGCAACGCCAGTTCGGGCAGCAACTGCGGCAAGGACACGCCGCTGGCGACCAACACCGGGCCCGAGAGCACCTGCCCATCGTCCAGACGCACCGCGTGTGCCTGCAGCTGGGCCACGCTGCGGCCGGCAAATAACCGCGCCCCGGACGTACAGGCTAGGCCCACCAAATGCCGCGCCACCCGTGGCGGGTACACCACTGCTTCGTCAGGCACGCGCATGCCGCCCGCCAGCCCGGGCACCAGCTGCGGCTCCAGCGCGTACAGCTGCGCCGCATCGATCGCTTCGGCATGCAGGCCGGCCGTCGCCAGGCGGGCGATCTTGGCCGGTACCGCCGCCAATTCGTGCGCATCGCGGGCCACCCACAGCGTGCCGCAGCGGCTGAATTCCGCGTTGCTCAGCGTGGCGAAGCGCTCCCACAAGTAAAGCGAATACGCCGACAACGCCAGCTCGGCCGGGTCGTCGTCCATCGCGACCAGGTGCCCCATCGCCGCTGCGGTGGAACCGCCGCCGATCGGTCCCGGCTCGACGATCGCCACGCGCAGCCCTTCGCCCGCCGCGGCTTCGGCGCAGGCCGCGCCCACGATGCCGGCGCCGATCACGATCAGGTCGTAACTGCGTCGCGTGGAAGTGGCAGACGTTGCCAAGCCGGATCGGGAGTCGGCACCGACGCCGAATGCAGGCCCCGACGACGCTCCGGCCATCGCAGCAGACGCCGCATCGGCCGACGGCGTGGCCGACACGAGCACCCGCGGGGGCTGCTCGGATTGCATCAGGCCACGATGCCCCAGACGAACGGGTCGGCCGGGTCGATCACCAACTGCGCGCGTGCGGTGATGTACGCCTGCCCACGGATCCGCGGGGCAATGCCACGTCCGCTCAGGCGATAACTGCCTTCGAAGGCGCTGCCCAGAATGCCTTGCTGCACCCAGCGCTCGCCTTCGCCCAGCTTGCCGTCCGCCGACAGACACGCCAGCTTGGCGCTGGTGCCGGTGCCGCAAGGCGAGCGGTCATAGGCCAGACCCGGGCACAGCACGAAATTGCGCGCCACACCGCTGCCATCGGGCGCGGTGCCATTGACTTCAATATGGTCGATCTCGCCACCGGCCTCACCCGTGATACCGGCCGCTTCCAGCGCCAGCCGAATCGCTTCGGCATAGGCCGTCAGCTCACGCTGATGCGCCAGATCCAGCGCACAGGGCGCTTGCTCGCTGATGAAGAACCAGTTGCCGCCCCAGGCCACGTCGCCACGGACCCGGCCATGCCCCGGCACCTCGACCTCCACGCCGCTGGCGAAGCGATAGCTGTCGACATTATCCACCGACACCGTGCCGTCGTCGGCCAGCTCCACTCCAACGGTGCCTACCGGCGTCTCGATCCGGTGTCGGCCCGGCGCGATGCGCCCCAGCTCGGCAAGCGTGCGTACCACTCCAATGGTGCCGTGCCCGCACATGCCCAGGTAGCCCACGTTGTTGAAGAAGATCACCCCTGTGCAGGCGCTCTGGTCGCGCGGCGGCAGCAAGAGGGCACCCACCATAGTGTCCGACCCACGCGGTTCGCAGGCGATGGCGCTGCGCCACTGGTCGAACTCGCTGCGGAAGCGATCGCGGCATTGCGCCAGGTCGCCATCGCCCAGATCGGGGAAACCGGAGAGGACCACACGGGTAGGCTCGCCGGCCGTATGGGAGTCGATGACATCGATGATGTGCATGACGCATGCTCCCATTGCCGGCCCGTGGACGACTAGCGTCCAATGCGAATTCAAAATGCGGAAATCTGCACAATTTACCCCCATCAACGCCGCGCGTTTGCGCTAGGATCATCGCTGGGTTGCACATTCGTGCAGCCGTCTAATCGTGACCGCTACCATGACCCTGATGGACCTCAACCTGCCCGCTCTGGAAATGCAGACGCTGTTCGACGCACTGCCGGATGTGGTGTTCTTCATCAAGGACAGTGAGGGCCGCTACACCCACTGCAACCTGACCCTCGTGCGCCGGCTGGGAAGCAAGCTACGCAGCGAGATCATCGGTCATTCGCCGCTGGAGGTCTTCCCCTTGCCGCTGGGCGGCAGCTACATGATGCAAGACCGCCGCGTGCTATGCGGCGAGCTCATCGATAACCAGCTCGAAGTGCATCTGTATCCCAACCGCCTGCCGGGTTGGTGCCTGACCTTCAAACGCCCGTTGTGCGAGGCCAATGAGGTGATCGGCGTGGTCGGCATCTCGCGCGATCTGGGCCAGCCCGACAGCCGTCACTCCGCTTACGAACGCTTGAGCCAGGTGATGGAACACATGCAGGCCAACTTCGGCGACAACCTGCGCGTGCAAAGCCTGGCCGCCCTGGCGGGGCTATCGGTGGCGCAGTTGGAGCGCCACTTCCGCCGCGTGTTTCAGGTCACCCCGCAACAACTGTTGACCAAGTTGCGTATTGAATCGGCGATGCGACTGCTGTACGGCGACGACAGCATCGCCAGCATTGGGCAACAGTGCGGCTTTGCCGACCAGAGCGCCTTTGCGCGTCAGTTCAAGGCCACGGTCGGCATGACGCCACGCGATTACCGTGCACTGAAAGGTCAGCTATAGGCACAGAAGTTCGCATTGACACATAGCCGGCACAAATGCCGAATTCGGCAGGATCCGCCGCGCATTGGCGAGCGCAGTCGACTCGCCATGCACGTGGCGTTGCGGTGCATGCGCAGCGCTCAGCCAGCGCGCTGCGCTAAGGGCGCGTCAAGGCGTCGGAAGGCCCGGGTGATAGAATTCCTGGTTTCCCCTTTTGCGTTGCCAATGGCCAGCTTTTTTCGCCGCAACAAGCCAACCACGCCCGAGAGCTCGCGCACCTCACGCTATAGCCTGGAAGAACTGGCAGCCGCATTCCCCACCGCGCCGTCTGCCGCCCCCCCGGCATCGCCGGTCGAGGCGATGCCTCATGCCGAGCCACGGATAGACACAGCCGCAGCGCCGGCTGTCGCTCCAGGCACTCCTGCTGCGGCGCGCACCGAAGCTGCTGCGCCTGCACCGGTCGCTGCGACGCCGCCTGCCGCCGCGCCCGCCGATCAGCTTGCGCAGGAGATTGCTGCGCGCACTGGCCAAGCGCAGAGCATCGCTGCCGTTCCGAGCACACCTGCAGCACCGGCTGCGCCTCCGCCGACCGCATTGCAGGCGCTGCCCGACCCGACTCCCGCCAGTGCGCTGAGCACGCCAGTCACTGTGGTGGTGCCGCCAGTAGTGGGACAGCCACAGACCACACCGACGCCGTCTGACGCCGCGCCTGCACCGCCGGTCACCGCGCCGCCAGTCGTCGCTCCTCCGGTCGCAGCGCCTGCACCTATTATTCCATCGGCTGCCGCAGCTCCGGTTGCTGCAGCGCCTGCAAACGCTGCGCCGACGGTCGCCGCACCGGCCATCGTCAACACGCCGCTGCCGACCACGCAAGACAGCGACAGCATCGTCGGCCAGCACGACGCAATGCCGGCTGCGCCGGCAGGCAAACCCGGCTGGCGCGAGCGGTTGCGCAACAGCACCTTCGCCCGCAGCTTCGGCGGCCTGTTCTCGCGCAACCCCAAGCTCGACGACGATCTGCTGGATGAAATCGAAACCGCGTTGATCACCGCCGACGTCGGCATCGGCGCTACCACCGCGCTGATCGAAGGCCTGCGCAAGCGCATGAAATCGCGCGAATTCGTCGATGCGCAAGCGATGTTCAAGGCACTGCGCGCCGATCTCATCGCATTGCTGCAGCCGGTCTCCAAGCCGCTGGTCATCGACCGTGCGCGCAAGCCGTTCGTCGTGCTCACCGTCGGCGTCAACGGCGTCGGCAAGACCACCACCATCGGCAAGCTGGCCAAGCGCTTCAAGGACGAAGGCAACAGCCTGATGCTGGCCGCGGGCGATACTTTCCGTGCCGCTGCCGTAGCGCAGTTGCAGGCCTGGGGCGACCGCAACGGCGTGGCGGTGATCGCGCAGGGGCAGAACGCCGATGCCGCGTCGGTCGCGTTCGACGCGCTGCAGGCCGCCAAGGCACGCGGCACCGACGTGTTGATCGCCGATACCGCCGGCCGCCTGCACACCCAGACCGGGCTGATGAACGAGCTGGGCAAGATCCGCCGCGTGCTCGGCAAGATCGACGCTGCCGCGCCGCACGAGGTCTTGATGGTCATCGACGGCACCACCGGCCAGAACGCCATTTCGCAGCTGCGACAGTTCCATGCCGCGGTTGGTGTCACTGGCCTGGTCGTGACCAAGCTCGATGGCACCGCCAAGGGCGGCGTGGTGTTCGCATTGGCGCGCGAGTTCAATATCCCGATCCGCTTTGCCGGCATCGGCGAACGCCCGGAAGATCTGCGCGTGTTCGATCCGGTTGCCTTCGTCGACGCACTGTTGCCGGACGCATTGGGCGGTTGATGGGAAGATGCCTGCCCGCAGTTGCAGCGGCTGTGCGCGCAGGCGCTACAGGCAGGTTGCACGGTGCGGCAGGTGTCACACGATTGGTCGCAGGCAAGGCGGGTGCTGGAGTTCGCACAATCCTTGCCTGCGACAGCACTGTCGGGCCGATGCTTCGTTGGTGTACGACCGTGCGCCGGCCGCACCGCATTGGCCCGGCGATGAAGGATTTTTCTGCGAACGTTACTTGGCTGGCATCGCGTTGCCGCTGCGCTGAGTAACCGCAGCACAGGACGCGCGCCGCAAATCCTGTCCACCGTTCTGACCCCATCGCCCTTAGCGCGGCTAACAAAACGACTGCGCAGCCGCCAGGCGGGCGCGGCCGGTGCTCGGAACGGCATGTACCAGTCGTACACTCCGGTTCTGAGCGCGCCCTCCATGCCCACCTGACAGCTGCTCGCTACGTTTTGTTAGCCGCTCTTCATCGCCAACAGCGCTCATGCCAGCCAACCACGCCACACCCTCCGCTGACGCATTTGTCGACCGCCTGCTGCATTGGTTCGACGCCCACGGCCGTCACGATCTGCCCTGGCAGCATCCGCGCGCGCCGTATCGGGTGTGGCTGTCGGAAATCATGCTGCAACAGACCCAGGTCACTGTGGTCATTCCGTACTTCCACAAGTTCGTGGCGCGCTTCCCTGCGCTGGCCGACCTGGCGGCAGCCGACAACGACACCGTGATGGCGCATTGGGCCGGGCTGGGCTACTACGCCCGCGCACGCAATCTGCACGCTGCCGCCAAACAATGCGTCACCCTGCATGGTGGCCAATTACCGCGCGACTTCGATGCACTGCTCGCGTTGCCAGGCATCGGCCGGAGCACTGCAGGCGCCATCCTGAGCCAAGCCTGGAATGATCCCTTCGCCATCATGGATGGCAACGTCAAACGCGTGCTCACGCGCTTTCACGGTATCGGCGGCTATCCCGGCCTGCCGGTGATCGAAAAACAGTTGTGGCAACTGGCCGCTGCGCATGTCGCACACGTCCCGCCCGGCCGGCTGGCCGACTACACACAAGCGCAGATGGATTTTGGCGCCACGCTGTGCACGCGCGCCAAACCCGCGTGCGTGCTGTGCCCGCTGCAGCACGATTGCAGCGCGCGCCGCGACGGCCTGGTCGAAGCACTGCCTACGCCTAAACCCGGCAAACAACTGCCCGAACGCGAAGCCACCGCGCTGCTACTGCGCAATGCCGAGGGTCACATCCTGCTACAGCGTCGCCCGCCCACCGGCATCTGGGCTTCGCTCTGGACGCTGCCGCAGGCCGAGACCGACAGCGGCATGCGCGCATGGTTCGCGGCGCATATCGAAGGCGACTACGAGCGTGCCGAAGAGATGCCGTTGATCGTGCACACCTTCAGCCATTACCGCCTGCGTCTGCAGCCCTTGCGCCTACGCAAGGTCGCACTGCGTGCCGCGGTGCGCGACAATGACGATCTACGCTGGGTGGCGCCTACCGACCTTGCATCGCTGGGTCTGCCGGCGCCGATCCGCAAGTTGCTCGACGCGTTATAAGCGTGTCTCCCAAAGGAATCCGCATGTCCCGTACCGTGTTCTGCCACTACCAGCAAAGCGACGCCGAAGGCCTGGATTTCGTGCCGTATCCGGGCGAACTCGGCCAGCGCATCTTCGCGCACATCGGCAAGACCGCCTGGCAAGCGTGGCTGGCGCATCAGACCATGCTCATCAACGAAAACCGGCTGTCACCGCGCGACCCCAAGCACCGCGCCTTTCTCGAAACCGAGCTGCAGAAGTTCCTGTTTGAGCGCAATGCCGACAAGCCCGACGGGTATGTGGCGCCGCTTGGCGAGGAGTAGTGTAAGCGCCGGGATTCGGGAGTTGGGCTTCGCACCTGCGGTTTGCGGCTCCTGGATGCTCCGTTGCGCATCAACCTGCCGCACGCATTACCTGGGATGGGGCAGGCCATCGAGCGAAGTGTTCGCTGTATTGTCCGCCCGCGATGGCGTCGGTGGCTTTGTCGACACGCTGCGCACCGCGCAGTCGACCTAGCCAATGGCAAATCCGCGGCAGCCTCGACTGCAAGGCGCATCAACCGGATTCTTCACGTTCCACGGTCGGTCCGTGCATCGATGCGGCGGATGAAAGAAGTCTTGAAATCCAACGTCAGTCGCCATGCGATGCCGCCCGCAGCAGCGGCATTGCACGCTGCAACATCCCGTCTCAACCCACACCGGTGGGCCCATCCAGCAGCATACGGATGCGCTTGAGCAATTCCTTCTGCGTATAGGGCTTGTTGACCACATCGAACTCGGCGCCACCGACATCGGTGCGCTGAATGCTGGCGTCGGCGTAGCCGGTGGTGAGCAGGATCTTGATCTTCGGCAACATGCGGCGCGCCTCACGGGCAAGCATCACACCGTTCATGCCGCCGGGCATGATCAGGTCGGTGAACAGTGCATCCACCTCCGGATTCTTTCCCAATACCTCCACCGCCTCGCGTCCGCTGGACGCCGACAGGATGCGGTAACCGGCATTTTCCAGAAACATCCGCGCCACTACCGCCACATCCTGCTTGTCTTCCACCACAAGAATTGTTTCGTTGCCGCCCTTGTCGATTGCGCGGCTTTTGGCTGCCTGCAAGTCATTTTCGAATTTGCTGGATGCAGGAAAATACAGCCGTACCGTGGTGCCTTCGCCCACTTCGCTGTAGATGCGCACGGTGCCGCCAGACTGTTTGACGAAGCCATACCCATCGACAAGCCCAGGCCGGTGCCCTGCCCTTCGTCCTTGGTGGTGAAGAATGGCTCCATCACCCGGCTGACCACCTCGGGCGGCATGCCCGAACCCGTGTCGCTGACGGCGATGCTCACGTATCGGCCCGGTGCCAGCTGGTGATACATCGCCAGATCGTGGGTGGTGACCTCCACGTTCTGGGTCTGCACGGTGACTTCCTTGCGCTCGGCCTGCGCCATCGCGTCGCGTGCATTGATCAACACGTTCAACAGCGCCACTTCGGCCTGCGTGGTGTCGATCTGGCAATTCCACAGCCCCTCTTCCAGCGACTGACGCAACGTGATGCCGCCGCCCAGCGCGCGCTCGGCCATATTGTTCATGCCGGACACCAACCCGTTGAGGTTGACCACCCGCCCGCGCAATTTCTGCTTGCGCGAAAACGCCAGCAATTGCTGGGTCAAGGTGGCCGCCTTGGCCGCCGCTGCGGCCGCATGTTCTGCACTGAAGGCAATCCGCTCGGCGTTACCGGCACCAGCACTGGCCATCATCTGAATCACTTCCAGATGTCCGGACATGACCTGCAGCAGGTTGTTGAAATCGTGCGCAATGCCGCCGGTCAACTGGCCCAGCGCTTCCATCTTCTGCGCCTGACGCAACGCATCTTCGGCATCGCGGCGCCGGCTCACATCCAGCTGCGACCCGAAGAAATACACCAGGTTGCCATGGTCGTCGAACACCGGCGAGACGAACAACGCATTCCAGAACGACGAGCCATCCTTGCGGTAATTCAGCACCTCGGTGGCGAATTCGCTGCGGGTTTCGATCGATTGACGGACATCGCTGATGCTGGCCGGGTCGGTCTCGGGACCCTGCAGAAAGCGGCAGTTGTTGCCGATGACCTCCTCGGCCGAATACCCGGTCATTTCCAGAAACGCACGGTTGGCGAACACGATGGGATTATCCGGAAGATGCGGATCGGTCACCGTCATCGGCATGCGCGTGGTCTCCACCGCAGCAAAAAAGATGTCCGAGCGATGCTTCTCGACAGGCAGGCTGCGAGACTCGCTGATATGAGGCGCCCGTAGCTCTCCGTGAACGCGATCGTTCAAGTGATGTTCTCCACGGGGCCATTCCCGTGACCACAGTCTAGTTGAGCCCGGTGATGCGATTCGTCACATCCATGAGTTTTCCCCGTATGGCCGGGCCAGCCATTGCGGCCTAATGCGATGGATCCTGGAAAACACATAGATGCACGCCGGCCAGGAGCAGTGCCATGTCCGGGCTCGGCCATGCCTCTAGTTGCGGCCGATGCAGGATCCATACCGCCAGCGGTCGGCACGATGCCTGCGCCTGACCGCAACACATGGGCAATGCCAACCGGCATGACACACAGCGTCAGTGCACGGATGTAGAACGCACTGCCATCACCCGACAAGGTGATCAGCGATGGCTACGCGCGGGTAAAGCCATCGTTGGAGTTAAGCGCTGCGGCTGCGGTGTTTTCCATGCAGATTGCGAGCGCCAGAAACATCCAGTGCGTCTTCGATATCGCCTCGGCAGCAAAGCGTCGATGACCATCATCCGCGAGAACTGCTTGTTGCCTACGCCAACGACTTTGCATCGTTGCTGCTGAAATGCTCACTGAAAGCCGCGCACGCACGGCAGTGTGCAAGCGAGCGTGGGCATCGTTTTGCCGTAGCATGCACGGGCCACACGCAACTCTTGCGCTTGACGGTCGGTTCCGGCTGTACCAGTGCGCGTTCTTTTCACGCCAGTGCCGTCGTCTGGCGACCATGCGATGTCATCATGCCGGGCTACCAAACCCAGATCCACGAGCTGACTTTCGGACAACTGACCTACGTCATCCGAGCGCTGGCCGAAAAGCAGCAGTACGCCGATCCGGACCATACCGCAGCCAAGGCCGGTATTTCATCGGCGCAGTGGAGCTTATTTGGTCGCCCCTGAAAAACCCCCAGACCACATCCATTGCAAGGCTTCATCTGCGTTTTCGGTGTGCTGGAATTGCCAGTGTTCGTTACGCTACGTCCTGGTTTCTGGCAGTTTTCGCCCATGCGGACACGCCGTCCTGCTGCCGAGCAGTTGCCTGCCGATGAGCTGTGTCGTTCGCGCCTGGAGAACCAGATCGACGTGCGCCATCCGCTGGTCCAGCT
>NZ_JBBYGR010000025.1:0-32351 GCF_038405005.1 Xanthomonas sp. JL1
CAAGCGCATCTATCAGTCGGCCACGGCGGAAGAAGCGGCGGCGGAACTGGAGGCGCTGGACACGCAGTGGGGCGACAAATACCGTGCGGTGGTCCGCTTGTGGCGGGGCAACTGGGACAACATCATCCCGTTCTTGCAGTTCGTGCCGCAGATCCGCAAGGTGATCTACACCACCAATGCCATCGAATCGTTGAACATGGTCATGCGCAAGCTCACCCGCAACCGGCGTATTTTCCCCAACGACGATTCGGCGCTCAAATCGTTGTTTTTGGCCGTGCGCGAGGCATCGAAGAACTGGCGGTCCATCCATCACTGGAAACCGGCTCTGCAAAGCTTCCAGGTGATGTTCGGCGAAGAACGCGTGCCGATGAATGCGCTATGAAAAACCTGGTTACACAGTTGGCTTGACAGACCCTCCTGCCTGCCCGCCGAGCAGTTGCCTGCCGATGAGCTGTTTCGTTCGCGTCTGGAGAACCAGATCGACTTGCGCCATCCCCTGGTGCAGATCCTGCATCGCGGCCAAGCCAAGGCGCTGACACGGCGGCAATGGCGCTGGATCAAACGACGGCAAGCGGTAGAGCCGGTGATCGGACATTTGAAACAGGACTGCCGCTTGAATCGCTGCCATCTCAAAGGCGCCCAAGGCGATGCACTGCACGTGCTCGGCTGCGCCGCTGGCGACAACCTGCGCTGGCTGCTGCGCTGGATCGCATTTTTGCGTGCCTGGTTGCAGGTGGTGCGGGCGCGTTCCTCAACGCACTCAAGCACCATCTGGCCCACAAACATGGCACTGGAGGTTTGAGAGGGGTTTTTCAGGGGCGACTAGCTGCTGAGAGGGCGTTGCACTTGGAAATTGAGTCTAACGTTTTTTCAGGGGCGACTACTTGCTCATAACGTCATCACTCGGGGAGTCAGGTGCTGTTTGAGTAGCGGACAGAAACAGATAGGGGTTGGGCACCTGAGATTCCGTGGACCAACTGCGAATTAATCGCGGTAAGTACGATTGCATCGTGTAGCCAATGGTGCTGAACATGATCATCACCAGGTCCCTCAGCCAGTGCAACGTCGAGGCTATACTCACCCCGAATTAGCCGTGGGAGACGTAGCTGGAAGGTTACAGTTAGCACCGAGCCCTCCTGGATGCTTATAGCCTCCTCGCGCAGGTAGCTATCGGAGCTTTCTGCCAAGATGTACTGACCTTTTCTGTTCTTAAGCATAAAGCCCACAGCAGGATAGCTGAGTGACTTGTTTAGTCGTGCAACTACTGTAAGGCGAATGTCTTCGGAGGAGTTGAACTCGACGAGCGGATCGCCGAGCATGTTGTGGAAAGCAACTGATTCGATGCGAGCGCCGCCAGCCCCGAAACCATCGGCGTTGGAACGAAATGGACTAGCATGGAATCGAGTTGCTTCAATATTCTTACTATCGTAGGTTGCTTGGATAGGGTGGGAGGCTCGCGTAACGGCTGAAGTTGTGCGATCAGAATATAAGTCGCGCAGGTAGACTGCAGAAATATCCCGTGCACTTCCAACATCGCAAAGATAGTGCTCGCCTCGGCGGCGCAAGAGTACTGCCGATTCGCACAAAGCATTTAAAGCTCCCATGTCGTGGCTGACAAATAGAAGCGTACCGCCTTGGCGTTGAAAGTTTGCCAAAAACCGCATGCATTTTTGTTGAAAGTATGCATCTCCAACGCTCAAGGCTTCGTCAATCACAAGGATTTCAGCATCAACATGCGCGATTAGCGCGAAAGCAAGGCGCACGTACATGCCGCTAGAGTAAGTTTTAACCGGCTGCTCTATAAATTCGCCAATGTCGGCGAAAGTTGCGATTGATTCCATGCGCATGCTGATGGTTTTCTTATCCACACCATACAGCGAGGCGGCTAGGTAAATATTTTCACGGCCGGAGAACTCTGGATTAAAGCCTGCACCTAATTCCAATAGCGCAGCAACTCGGCCGTTCACTGTGATCTGACCCTCAGTAGGAGTTAGGGTTCCGCAGATCATCTGTAGTAACGTCGATTTTCCTGCGCCGTTGCGACCGATAATGCCGACGGTTTCGCCGCGGCGGATACTAAAGCTTACTTGGCGCAGCGCCCAGAACTCACGGTAGTAACGACGGCGACCACGCCAGAGCATTTGCATCAAGCGGTGTGCAGGCTTGTCATAGACGTTAAAGCACTTGCCCAGACCTTTTACTTCGATAGCGATGTCAGAGCACATCGGCAAACCCCTTTCGGGTCCTCTGAAAGAATGCGAAGCCGGTAATGAAAACTAAAGCAGATATTACTAAGCAGAGAGAATACTCAAGGGGTTTCAGGCCATGGCCCCAAATCAATACATTACGTATCTGCGCAATAACTGGCGCCAGAGGGTTGATGTTAAGGATAGGGCGGAAAGTTGGAGGGATGGCGTCGATTGGATAAAATATCGGCGTTAAAAACATTATGGCTGTAGTGATAATGGCGGTGATTTGAGCAATATCACGCAAAAATACGCCCAGCGCAGAGAGTAGCCATGCTAACCCCATCATAAACAAAACTAACGGCAGAATTGCTAGCGGCAGCAAAAGCGCCGTCACTGGCGGCACTCCATAAGATGCGAGGTAAAATACCAACAATACCATCAGGTTGACAATCAGTCCGAACATTGCGGTCAACACGCTGACAACTGGCAGGACTTCGAGTGGGAAGACTACTTTTTTCACGTAATTAGCATTGCCAATAATCAATTGAGGTGCGCGGTTAAATACTTCCGAAAACAGATTAAAGACAAGCAGACCGCTAAATAATACAAGTGCAAATTCGGTTTTTGTTCCACTCCCGCCAGGCCAGCGGGCCTTAAATACTTCGCTGAACACGAAGGTGTAGATCGCAAGCATAAAGATGGGTTGAATTAGCGCCCACGTGAAACCAAGTAGCGAACCACGATAACGCGCTGATATCTCGCGAACCGCCAGTGCACTGATGAGCCTTCGATTAGCGATGAGGCTCTGAAGGAGACTGCTAGGTGAACCGGAGTAGGGTTCCATCAGTAAGCTGCGTATGGATGACTTTCTAGTCTAATGCGGGTTTATGATTCTTGTCTGCTAAATCGGAGCTCGCTGGCGCCAGCGAGCCACAATTTAGTCGATGTTCAGGTGGAGCTTGGAATGTCACAAATCCAGGCTGCGTGGTGTTCTACTGTGCGTAGCTGCTTAGGCGATTAAAAGAGGCGGTAACTAATCCGCTCAGCAAACGCGGTGATGCGGGAGTTACAGCACTTTTTCAAGCTCCGGCAGCAGCGTAAACAAGTCCCCCACCAGCCCGATATCGGCAATCTCAAAGATCGGCGACTCCGGGTCCTTGTTGATCGCCACGATCGTGCCGGCGTCCTTGATGCCGGTCAGATGCTGTATGGCGCCACTGATGCCGATGGCCATGTACAGCTCAGGGGCGATGATCTTGCCGGTCTGGCCGACCTGCAGTTCGTTGGGCACGTAACCGGCATCGACCGCAGCGCGCGAGGCACCCACGGCAGCGCCAAGTTTGTCGGCCAGGCTGTAGATGTGCTTGAAGTTTTCTGCCGAACCCACCCCGCGGCCGCCGGAGACCACGCGTTTTGCGCTCTGCAGGTCGGGGCGATCGGAGCTGCCTGTGGCCAAGCCGACAAAACGGGTGTGGGTCGGTAGCGCAGCATCCACGGTGACTGACTCAACCGTCGCACTTCCACCGCCGACGGCTTCCGGCCACGAGGCGCTGCGCACCGTGGCGACCACGATCTGGTCTGCTGGCGCTTTGACGGTGATGATGGCGTTGCCTGCATAAATCGGGCGTTTGAAGGTGTACGCGTCTTCGACCGACATCAAATCGGAGATCTGGTTGACGCCCAGCAGCGCCGCCACGACCGGCATCAGGTCCTTGCCGAACGTGGTCGAGGGGCCGAACACATGTGTATAGCCCTGGCCAGCCAGCTGGACGATCTGCGGGCCCAGCACCTGGGCGATGGCGTGTTCGTTGGCGGCGTTGGCCACGGTCAGCACGCGGGCGACGCCGGCCAGCTGTGCGGCCTGCGCTGCAACGGCGGCCGGGTCGGCTGCCAGTACGACCACGTCGATGGACTCGGCAGAGATTGCCTGCGCGGCGCTCAGGGTCTTGGCGGTGGCCGCATTGAGCTGGCCGTTGAGATGTTCGGCAACAACGAGAACCTTGGCCATTACAGCAACCCCTTCTGCTTGAGTGCGGCCACCAGTTCGGCGGCGTCCTTGACCATCACGCCGCGGCTGCGTTTGGATGGCGCGGCGTAGTGGGTGGTGGTCAGGCTGTCATGCGCATCCACGCCGAGGTCGGCAAATGCCAGCGTTTCCAGCGGCTTGCTCTTGGCTTTCATGATGTCCGGCAGCTTGATGAAGCGCGGCTCGTTCAGGCGCAGATCGGTGGTGATCACCGCTGGCAGGTCCACTTCCAGCGTCTCCAGGCCCGCGTCGACCTCGCGCGTGACCGTGACCTTTCCATCGGCAACAGTGAGCTTGCCGGCGAAGGTGGCCTGTGGGCGGCCCCAGAGTGTGGCGAGCATCTGACCGGTCTGATTAGCGTCGTCGTCGATCGCCTGCTTGCCGAGGATGACCAGATCGGGCTGTTCCTTCTCGACCAGTTTGAGCAGCGCCCGCGCGGCGGTCAGCGGCTGAACAGCCGTGTCGGTCACCACATGGATCGCGCGATTGGCGCCCATGGCCAGGCCGTTGCGCAGGTGCGCAGCCGCATCGGCCGGCGCCAGGGTGGCGACCACCACCTCGGTGGCGGTCCCGGCATCGCGCAGGCGCAATGCTTCCTCCAGGGCGATTTCGTCGAACGGGTTGGGGGAGAGCTTGACGCCGTCGGTCACCACGCCGGAGCCATCCGGCTTGACCTGAATGCGGACGTTGTAGTCCACCACGCGCTTGTAGGCGACGAGGATTTTCATCGTGTACGAGATCCTTCAGCGATTGCGGGAAGGCCCGGCCGCTACGGCAGGCTCGGGAGTGCGGTCATTCTAACCGGGCTCGGCAAACCATGCGATTGCGTATGGTTGCTGCGGCGCAACACCTGGACGCTTGGTTGACAATGCTTAGGTCAGGTATTGCTTCGACCGTATATCCTGTGTGGTTTGAAAACGCAGCGCGGTTCGCGTGCGATCAGGAGATCAGCATTGGCAACTTGGCTTGTAACCGGCGGTGCCGGCTTCATTGGTGGCAACTTTGTTCTTGAGGCAGTGGCTCGTGGGATCCGCGTGGTCAATCTCGATGCACTGACCTATGCGGGAAACTTGAACACGTTGGCATCCCTGGAAGGCAATCCGGACCACGTTTTCGTCAAGGGCGATATTGGCGACGGCATGTTGGTCGCCCGTCTGTTGCAGGAACACCAGCCAGACGCGGTGCTGAATTTCGCAGCCGAGAGCCACGTGGATCGCTCGATCGAAGGTCCGGGCGCATTCATTCACACCAATGTCGTCGGGACTTTAGCGTTGCTCGAAGCAGTACGCGACTATTGGAAGTCGCTGCCTACCGCGCGCAGCGATGCTTTCCGTTTCCTGCATGTCTCAACCGACGAGGTCTACGGCACGCTGGGCGAAACCGGTAAGTTCACCGAGACCACACCTTACGCGCCGAACTCGCCGTATTCGGCCTCCAAGGCGGCCTCGGATCATCTGGTACGTGCGTTCCACCACACCTACGGCCTGCCGGTGCTGACCACCAATTGTTCGAACAATTATGGTCCGTACCACTTCCCCGAAAAGCTCATTCCGCTGGTCATCGCCAAAGCGCTTGCCGGCGAGCCGCTGCCGGTCTACGGCGACGGCAAGCAGGTGCGCGACTGGTTGTTCGTCAGCGACCACTGCGAAGCGATTCGTACCGTGTTGGCGAAGGGCAAGGTCGGCGAGACCTACAACGTGGGCGGCAATTCAGAACGCCAGAATATCGAAGTCGTGCAGGCGATCTGCGCCCTGCTGGATCAGCACCGTCCACGCGACGATGGCAAGCCGCGTGCGAGCCAGATCACCTATGTGACGGATCGCCCGGGCCATGATCGCCGCTACGCGATCGACGCTTCCAAGCTGAAGAACGAACTGGGCTGGGAGCCTTCCTACACGTTTGAGCAAGGCATCGCGCAGACAGTGCAATGGTATTTGACCAACCAGGCCTGGGTGCAGGGCGTGCTGGATGGCAGTTACCGGTTGGAACGGATCGGCGCCTCGGCGTAACGCGCCACCGCAAGAGCCCGCGCAACCGTGTGTGGGCCTCACAAGGAACTATCTCATGACGCAACGTAAAGGCATTATTTTGGCCGGTGGCTCGGGGACCCGCCTGTATCCGATCACCAAGGGTGTCAGTAAGCAACTGCTGCCGGTGTACGACAAGCCGATGATCTATTACCCGCTGAGCGTCCTGATGCTGGCAGGTATCCGCGATATTTTGATCATCAATACGCCGCATGAGCAGGCGTTGTTTCAATCCTTGTTGGGTGATGGCTCTCAGTGGGGAATTCACATTCAATACGCCGTGCAGCCCAGCCCGGACGGGTTGGCGCAGGCGTATTTGATCGGTCGCGACTTTGTCGATGGCAAGCCGAGTTGCCTGGTATTGGGCGACAATATTTTTCATGGTCACGGTTTGACCGAAACGTTACGCCGCGCAGACGCGCGCGAGCAGGGCGCGACCGTGTTCGGTTATTGGGTCACCGATCCCGAGCGCTACGGCGTGGCCGAATTCGACCAGCAAGGCAAAGTGATCGATATCGCCGAAAAGCCTGAGAAGCCGCGCTCCAACTATGCGGTCACCGGCCTGTACTTCTACGATGGAAAAGCCAGCGATTATGCGGCTGCCTTGAAACCTTCTCCGCGTGGCGAGCTGGAGATTACCGATCTCAATCGCTGCTATCTCGATGCTGGCGATCTGCATCTTGAGCCGCTGGGACGCGGGTATGCATGGCTGGATACCGGGACCCACCAGTCCTTGCACGAAGCGGCCAACTTCATCGAGACCATCCAGATGCGTCAGGGCCTGCAGGTGTGCTGCCCCGAAGAAATCGCGTTCGGTCAGGGCTGGATCGATGCGGAGCAATTGGAGCGTCTGGCTGCCCCGTTGCTGAAAAACGACTATGGCAAATATTTGCACGAATTGGCTGTGCGAGGAGTAGTACCGTGAGAATCGTCGAAACGCGTTTACCAGGTTGTGTCGTCATCGAGCCGGCAGTGTTCGGCGATGAGCGCGGATATTTCTTCGAAACGTGGAATGCCGAGCGCTTCGGGCAACATGGTCTGCCGACGCAGTTCGTGCAGAGCAATGTCTCCACCTCGGCCAAAGGCGTGTTGCGTGGTTTGCATTACCAGTGGCCGCGTCCTCAGGGCAAGCTGGTCAGCGTGCTGGAGGGTGAGGTCTACGATGTGGCGGTCGACGTGCGCCACGGCTCGCCCAACTTCGGGCAGTGGGCGGCAGTGGTGTTGAGCGCAGAAAACAAGAAGCAGTTCTGGATACCGGAAGGGTTTGCGCACGGCTTTGCGGTGCTGTCGGAGCGAGCCGTGTTCAGTTACCTGTGCACCGACGTGTATGTGAAGGAGGCCGATGCCGGCGTGCGCTGGGATGATGCGGCGATCGGTATCGATTGGCCGATCAGCAATCCATTGCTCTCTGCAAAGGACGCCGCTGCGCCGTTTCTGGCCGATGTGCCCGCTGAGCGCTTGCCGGTGTATACACCGTGACCACGCTGGTTTTTGGCGCAAATGGGCAGGTGGGTACGGAATTGCTGCGTGCGCTGGCAGTCGATGGCGCCGTACAGGCCACCACGCGTAGTGGCCAGTTGCCCGACGGCAGCGCGTGTGAAACAGCAGACTTCGATGCGCCTGAGACGCTGACCGCATTGCTGGATCGAATCAAGCCGTCGCGTGTGGTCAATGCCGCCGCTTACACGGCGGTAGATCGTGCCGAGCAGGATCGGGAAGGTGCGACCCGTGCCAATGCGACGGCACCCGGCGTCGTCGCAGCCTGGTGCGCGTCCAATCGTGTGCCGCTTGTGCATTACTCCACCGATTACGTCTTCGACGGGCAGGGTAAAGCGCCATATCGCGAGGACGCGCAGACGTCGCCACTCGGCGTGTACGGCGAAACCAAGCTTGCCGGCGAGCAGGCCATCCGTGCCTCCGGCGCCCAGCATCTGATCCTGCGGACTGCTTGGGTCTACGCCTCGCATGGCGCGAACTTCCTGCGCACGATGTTGCGGGTAGGGGCGGAGCGGGACGAGTTGCGTGTGGTGGCCGATCAGATCGGAACACCGACGTCGGCGGCATTGATTGCCGATGTCACTGCACAACTGCTGCGTCAGCGCACGCCCGATACATCGGGGACCTGGCATCTCACCGCGGCTGGCCAGACCAGCTGGCATGGATTTGCCGAGGCAATCTTCGAAGAGGCGGTCAGTGCCGGGTTGCTGGAGCGTGCACCGCGCGTGGTGCCGATCACGACGGCCGATTATCCGACGCCAGCCAGGCGTCCGGCATATTCGCGGTTGTCCATCGATACACTGCAGGGCGATTTCGGTATCGAGCTGCCTGAGTGGCGCGTTGGCCTGCAGCGTGTGATTGCCGAGCTGTCTGCGACGAAGAAGTAGCTCGACAGCAGGTCAATGACGACAGCAGTCACTGCTGGCGCCTGATATCCGGAAAGCAAACAGCCGGGAATTCCCGGCTGTTTGCTTATACGGCGCAACCTTTTACAAACGACCGATCACGCCCGGCCGTAGGTATCTTCAAAGCGCACGATATCGTCTTCGCCCAGATAGCTGCCGGACTGCACTTCGATCAATTCCAGCGGCAACTTGCCCGGGTTGCGCAGGCGATGGGTGACGCCCAGCGGGATGTAGGTACTCTGGTTTTCGGTCAGCAGCAGCACTTCTTCGCCTCGCGTCACTTCGGCGGTGCCACTCACCACAATCCAATGCTCGGCGCGGTGGTGATGCATCTGCAGGCTCAGCACCGCACCGGGTTTGACGGTGATGCGCTTGACCTGGTGACGCTGGCCCATGTCGATGGAGTCGTAAGCGCCCCACGGACGATAGACCTTGCGGTGCCAAGTGGCCTCGGAACGACCAGCTGTCTTGATCTGGCTGACCACATCCTTGACCACCTGGATGCGGTCGCGGTGACCGACCAGCACGGCATCCGGCGTCTCGACGACCACCACATCCTCCAGCCCCACCATGGCGATCAGGCGCGAACCGTAGGCATAGGTGTTCTTGCAATCGAGCTGGATCACATCGCCATGATGCGCGTTGCCTTGCGCATCCTGCTTGGAAACATCCAGTAGCGAGGACCACGAACCAACGTCGTTCCAGCCGGCGTCCAATGGCACCACAACCGCGTCGGCGGTCTTTTCCATCACCGCGTAGTCGATCGAATCCGACGGGCTGGCGGCGAAGGCGTCCTTGTCCAGACGGGTGAAGTCCGCATCGCGCTTGCCGTTTTCCCATGCCTTCTGGCAGGCATCGACAATGGCGGGATGGAATTTGCGCAGTTCTTCCAGATAACGCGACGCGCGAAACAGGAACATGCCGCTGTTCCAGTAGTACTCGCCGCTGGCGAGGTAACTCTGTGCAGTGGCAAGGTCGGGCTTTTCGACGAAGCGCTCCACCGCGCTGACTCCATTGCCTGTACCGGCCTTGATATAGCCATAGCCAGTTTCAGGTGCGGTCGGCTTGATGCCGAAGGTCACCAACTTCCCTTGCTCGGCTGCAGCAGCGGCCGCAGTGACCGCTGCCTGGAACGCAGCTTCGTTCTGGATGACATGGTCGGACGGCATCACCAGCAATAGCGGGTCGGCACCATCGCGCGTTGCTTCCAGGGCGGCTACGGCAATCGCCGGTGCGGTGTTGCGGCCTTTGGGCTCCAGCAGGATGGCAGACGGCTTGACGCCCAGCTGCTGCAGCTGCTCGGCAGCCATGAAGCGGTGTTCTTCATTGGCCACCAAGATCGGTGCGTGGGCAGCCACTGGGGCTGCGCGCAGCCAGGTGGACTGCAACATGCTCTTGTCGCCAACCAGCGGCAGGAACTGCTTTGGGTAGGACTCGCGCGACAGCGGCCACAGACGCGTGCCGGAGCCGCCGGACAAAATAATGGGTAGGACGTCGCTCATGGGCGGGGGAACTCCAAAGTGCGTCTAGGGGAGAGGGGGGGGGCAATCAGCCGCGCAGCAGGTTGGAAATTTCCTGCGTACGCGTTTCCAGCAGTGCGGCATCGCCGCGCGTTTCCACGTTCAGGCGCAGCAGCGGCTCGGTGTTGGAGCTGCGCAAATTAAAACGCCATTCGCCAAAATCGGCGCTAATGCCGTCGGTGTAGTCGAGCTCCGGAGACAGCGACGCGTAATGCTCCATCACGCGCGCAACCGATGCCTTGGCATCGGCGACCTTGAAGTTGATCTCGCCGCTGCAGGGGAATTTCTGCATGCGTGCTTCGACCAGATCGGCCAGTGAACGGCCCGACTGCGACACCAGCTCTGCGATCAGCAGCCACGGAATCATGCCGGAGTCGGCATAGGCGAACTCACGGAAATAATGGTGCGCGCTCATTTCGCCGCCATAGACGGCATTTTCGCTGCGCATTTTTTCCTTGATGAAGGCGTGGCCGCTCTTGCACAGCACCGGAATGCCGCCGGCCTCTTCGACCTGCTCGACCGTGTTCCAGGTCAGGCGCGGGTCGTGCACGACCTTGCCGCCCGGCTGTTTGGCCAGGATGGCTTGGGCAAGCAGGCCGACCAGGTAATAGCCTTCGATGAAGCGGCCTGTGTGATCGAAGAAGAAGCAGCGATCGAAGTCGCCATCCCACGCGATGCCGAAATCGGCGCCATGGTCCTTGACTGCCTTGGCGGTCGCATCGCGGTTCTCCGGCAGCAGCGGATTGGGGATGCCGTTGGGGAAGTTGCCATCGGGCTCGTGGAAAACGCGCACGAATTCGAACGGCAGATGCGGCGCGAGCAGATCGACGATCAGCCCGGCGCCGCCGTTGCCGGCGTTGACGACCAGCTTGAGCGGCTTGAGGGTGCTGCGGTCCACGTAGCTGAGCAGGTGCTCCAGGTACGCGGTCTTGTCGGTGCGGCTCTGCTCACTGGCGGTGGGCTCGCCGGGTGCGGCGGTATCAGCCGCGACCGTGTCGCGGATGGCGAACAGGCCGGTGTCCGAGCTGATCGGCCGCGCTTGCTCGCGCACCAGCTTCATGCCGTTGTAGTCCATCGGGTTGTGGCTGGCGGTGACCATCACGCCGCCGGCGGCCTTGAGGTAATCGGTCTGGAAATAGACTTCCTCGGTGCCGCACAGACCGATATCGATCACGTCACGGCCGCTGGCACGCAGGCCGGCGGAAAGCGCTTCCTGCAACGCCGGGCTCGCCAGGCGCACATCGTGGCCCAGGACCACCGGCCCCTGATCCAGCTGCGCCGCCAGCGCCACGCCGATACGGCGGGCCAAGTCCTCGTTGAGTTCATCCGGCACGCGGCCGCGAATATCGTAGGCCTTGAAGGCGGGTAGCGTCATGGGCAAATCCTGAAGTGGGGGACGCCCGAGTTTAGCGGCTGCGCCGTGTCTTGGGTGTGGCGAAATTGCGACCGGGGGCAGGGAACAGTCAGCGGATAGAATGGGCGCTTCACATCGGCGGGTGAGGGCGGTGATGCGCAATGAAGTAAGCGGTGCGGCAAGCGGCAAACGCTATGCCGATGCCAAGACAGCGCTGGATGGGGTACTGGCCGATGGTCAGACCCTGGCAGTGGGCGGCTTTGGGTTGTGTGGCATTCCGGAGGCACTGATTGCAGCCCTACGCGACAGTGGGGTCGCCGGGTTGACCGTGATCTCCAACAACGCTGGCGTCGACGGTTTCGGGCTTGGTCAATTATTGGCTACCCGACAGATCCGCAAGATGATTTCGTCCTATGTGGGCGAAAACAAGGAATTCGAACGCCAATACCTGGCAGGCGAACTTGAGCTGGAGTTCAATCCGCAAGGCACCCTGGCCGAGCGTTTGCGCGCGGGCGGGGCGGGAATTGCTGCGTTTTATACGGCCACCGGCTACGGCACGATCGTGGCCGAGGGCAAGGAAACGCGCGAATTCGACGGCAAGCACTACGTGCTGGAAACCGCACTGCACGCCGATGTGGCGCTGGTGAAGGCATGGCGCGCCGATACCGCGGGCAACCTGGTGTTCCGCAAGACGGCACGCAATTTCAATCCGGCCTGCGCCATGGCGGGTCGCGTGTGCATTGCCGAGGTGGAGGAGATCGTTGAGCTGGGCGTTATCGACCCGGATCAGGTGCATCTGCCCGGTATTTACGTGGACCGCCTGGTGCTCAATGCCACGCCGGAAAAACGCATCGAACAGCGCACCGTGCGCGAAGGACAGCAGTAATGGCCTGGACCAGAGACCACATGGCCGCACGCGCGGCACGCGAACTGACCGATGGCGCTTACGTCAACCTGGGTATCGGCTTGCCGACGTTGGTTGCCAATCACATCCCCGACGGTGTGGATGTCTGGCTGCAATCGGAGAACGGCCTGCTCGGCATTGGCCCGTTTCCCACCGAAGACGAGGTGGACGCGGACCTGATCAATGCGGGCAAGCAGACCGTGACCGCGCGTGCCGGTGCCAGTTATTTCGGTAGCCACGATTCGTTCGCGATGATCCGTGGCGGGCACATCGACCTGGCGATTTTGGGCGCAATGCAGGTCACCGAGCGCGGCGACCTGGCCAACTGGATGGTGCCCGGCAAAATGGTCAAGGGCATGGGCGGTGCGATGGACCTGGTGGCCGGCGTCAAGCGCGTGGTGGTGTTGATGGAGCACGTCGCCAAAGACGGCAGCCACAAGATCCTGCGCGACTGCGACCTGCCACTGACCGGCGTCGGCGTGGTGGATCGCATCATTACCGATCTCGCCGTGTTCGATGTCACTGCGGATGGGCTGGTACTGGTGGAATCTGCAGAGGGTGTGGAGCTGGAAGAGTTGCGCCAGAAGACTGGGGTTGAATTCGCTGCGTGATCGAAAGCTATCTACGCAGCGACTAGCTCATGAGCAGCTAGGGACATGCATGGCGCCTCAGGGCGCCTTGCGTGCATAGCGGTAAGGTTCGGCTGTTGCAGGTTGCGGTATTCCCAACAGTTGTTCGATCGTTGCGACACGCTGTCCGGAGTGGGCGACCGCAACAGCCAGGAAGCGCTCGATCGCATGGGCCAACGTGCCATCGATCTGACCCTGCTCGCTTTCGAATTCACTGGGGTGCAAGTGCGCATCCAACAACGGCCGCAGCGCTTCCAGCTTGACCCAGAACATGCTGCCGGACGCGAACAGGCTGTGCGCGTTTATTGCATCCGTGCCTGTGCGGACAGTGAGGTAATCGAGCGCATCGGCATTGCCACCCATAAAGTCGGTGACCGGTAACAAGTGTTGCGCAGGCGCCACAAGGCCGAGTAGAGGATCTTCGGCGAATCCGCGCACGATTGCAGCGACGTGTTGTGGCGCGAGCAAGCCAGAGAGCATGTCGCGCCGCCATGTGTCTCCGTCCTCGCGATGGGTCGATTTTTTTGTATGCAGTTTCAAGACCACCTGCTCGCCTTCGTCGAGCAATCGGTTGGCAACCCGTAAGAAAGGAAGAATATCGCGGCCGCGATTTTCGAAGCCTTCCACCTGCGCCTGCAAGCCACGCTGCTGCAGGCACTGGCGAACTTGCGTCACCATGGTGATGTCGGTGGTGACCACAAGCCGCAGCGATAGCCCGCAGTGCGCAAGTGCATCAAGCGCTTCGTCCAGTACATCGAGGTACCAGGCGTGCAAGACCACGCAGGCATCGTGTTGACCAGATCGGGTAACGACTTCTGCGGTGTGTAACAGCGCTTGCCGTGTCGCGTCCAGCCATGCGTAGCCAACGCGAGTATCGGGTTCGAGTACAGCGCCCTCGGCCCACTCGTTCCAGGCGTTGATGAACACCAAGCGATGCGCAGGCGTTGTATTTTTCAGACGATATGGATCCCATTCGTTCGCGCACGCCAAGTCCTGCCCGCGAGCTTCTGCCCGGACCCCAACCGGATAGGGTTCAGCCGACTGCAGATCGGGGGGGGACTCCGCCTGCTGGCGGCCCCCTGGATGGCTTGCCCGTTCGGCGGACGATGTCCCGGACCCGGCTGCCATCTCCCCCTGCACCCTCGCCTGCGTTCTCGGCGGGCAGCTTCAGCGATCTGCTCCGTCAGTTCGATCCGTCGCTTCTTGATACATCGCTTCTTGATTCGATGCCTGCCGTCGGCACGCCGCATACAGCGGCTGCCCCAGCAGAGTGGGATGAGGTGCAATCGGGTCTGCGTGCAGCCGATGACCCGCCACCCACTGTGCGTGTCGCTGTCACTGCCGCGCGGCCGCCGCGCGCCAAGCCGGCCCCGCGACGGCGTGCGGCGCAACCCTCCGACGCTTCGCCGGCCGCGCAGGTGGATCTACGCACGCTCGGCTACAGTCAGCAGCAGCAAGAGAAGATCAAACCGAAGGTGCGTTCGACAGTGGCGCAGCACCACGAGGCACTGGTGGGCCATGGGTTTACACACGCGCACATCGTTGCGCTCAGCCAACACCCGGCAGCGTTAGGGACCGTTGCTGTCACGTATCAGGACATAATCAGGGCGTTGCCAGAGGCGACACACGAAGACATCGTTGGCGTCGGCAAACAGTGGTCCGGCGCACGCGCCCTGGAGGCCTTGCTCACGGAGGCGAGGGAGTTGAGAGGTCCGCCGTTACAGTTGGACACAGGCCAACTTCTCAAGATTGCAAAACGTGGCGGCGTGACCGCAGTGGAGGCAGTGCATGCATGGCGCAATGCACTGACGGGTGCCCCCCTGAACCTGACCCCGGACCAAGTGGTGGCCATCGCCAGCAATATTGGCGGCAACCAGGCGCTGGAGACGGTACAGCGGCTGTTGCCGGTGCTGTGCCAGGCCCATGGCCTGACCCCGGACCAGGTCGTGGCCATCGCCAGCAATGGCGGCAAGCAGGCGCTGGAGACGGTGCAGCGGCTGTTGCCGGTGCTGTGCCAGGACCATAGCCTGACCCCGGACCAGGTCGTGGCCATCGCCAGCAATATAGGCGGCAAGCAGGCGCTGGAGACGGTGCAGCGGCTGTTGCCGGTGCTGTGCCAGGACCATGGCCTGACCCCGGACCAGGTGGTGGCCATCGCCAGCAATAGTGGCGGCAAGCAGGCGCTGGAGACGGTGCAGCGGCTGTTGCCGGTGCTGTGCCAGGACCATGGCCTGACCCCGGCCCAGGTGATGACCATCGCCAGCAATAACGGCGGCAAGCAGGCGCTGGAGACGGTGCAACGGCTGTTGCCGGTGCTGTGCCAGGACCATGGCCTGACCCCGGACCAGGTGGTGACCATCGCCAGCAATGGCGGCGGCAAGCAGGCGCTGGAGACGGTGCAGCGGCTGTTGCCGGTGCTGTGCCAGGCCCATGGCCTGACCCCGGACCAAGTGGTGGCCATCGCCAACAATAACGGCGGCAAGCAGGCGCTGGAGACGGTGCAACGGCTGTTGCCGGTGCTATGCCAGGCCCATGGCCTGACCCCGGCCCAGGTCGTGGCCATCGCCAGCAATAGCGGCGGCAAGCAGGCGCTGGAGACGGTGCAGCGGCTGTTGCCGGTGCTGTGCCAGGCCCATGGCCTGACCCCGGACCAGGTGGTGGCCATCGCCAGCAATGGCGGCAAGCAGGCGCTGGAGACGGTGCAGCGGCTGTTGCCGGTGCTGTGCCAGGCCCATGGCCTGACCCCGGACCAGGTGGTGGCCATCGCCAGCAATAGTGGCGGCAAGCAGGCGCTGGAGACGGTGCAGCGGCTGTTGCCGGTGCTGTGCCAGGCCCATGGCCTGACCCCGGACCAGGTGGTGGCCATCGCCAACAATAACGGCGGCAAGCAGGCGCTGGAGACGGTGCAGCGGCTGTTGCCGGTGCTGTGCCAGGCCCATGGCCTGACCCCGGACCAGGTGGTGGCCATCGCCAGCAATAGTGGCGGCAAGCAGGCGCTGGAGACGGTGCAGCGGCTGTTGCCGGTGCTGTGCCAGGACCATGGCCTGACCCCGGACCAGGTGGTGGCCATCGCCAGCAATGGCGGCAAGCAGGCGCTGGAGACGGTGCAGCGGCTGTTGCCGGTGCTGTGCCAGGACCATGGCCTGACCCCGGACCAGGTGGTGGCCATCGCCAGCCACGATGGCGGCAAGCAGGCGCTGGAGACGGTGCAGCGGCTGTTGCCGGTGCTGTGCCAGGACCATGGCCTGACCCTGGACCAGGTGGTGGCCATCGCCAGCCATGGCGGCGGCAAGCAGGCGCTGGAGACGGTGCAGCGGCTGTTGCCGGTGCTGTGCCAGGACCATGGCCTGACCTCGGACCAGGTGGTGGCCATCGCCAGCCACGATGGCGGCAAGCAGGCGCTGGAGACGGTGCAGCGGCTGTTGCCGGTGCTGTGCCAGGACCATGGCCTGACCCCGGACCAGGTGGTGGCCATTGCCAGCAATATTGGCGGCAAGCAGGCGCTGGAGACGGTGCAGCGGCTGTTGCCGGTGCTGTGCCAGGACCATGGCCTGACCCTGGACCAGGTGGTGGCCATCGCCAGCCACGATGGCGGCAAGCAGGCGCTGGAGACGGTGCAACGGCTGTTGCCGGTGCTGTGCCAGGACCATGGCCTGACCCCGGACCAGGTCGTGGCCATCGCCAGCCACGATGGCGGCAAGCAGGCGCTGGAGACGGTGCAGCGGCTGTTGCCGGTGCTGTGCCAGGACCATGGCCTGACCCCGGCCCAGGTGGTGGCCATCGCCAGCAATGGCGGCGGCAAGCAGGCGCTGGAGAGCATTGTTGCCCAGTTATCTCGCCCTGATCCGGCGTTGGCCGCGTTGACCAACGACCACCTCGTCGCCTTGGCCTGCCTCGGCGGACGTCCTGCCCTGGATGCAGTGAAAAAGGGATTGCCGCACGCGCCGGAATTGATCAGAAGAATCAATCGCCGTATTCCCGAACGCACGTCCCATCGCGTTGCCGACTACGCGCAAGTGGTTCGCGTGCTGGAGTTTTTCCAGTGCCACTCCCACCCAGCGTACGCATTTGATGAGGCCATGACGCAGTTCGGGATGAGCAGGCACGGGTTGGTACAGCTCTTTCGCAGAGTGGGCGTCACCGAATTCGAAGCCCGCTGCGGAACGCTCCCCCCAGCCTCGCAGCGTTGGGACCGTATCCTCCAGGCATCAGGGATGAAAAGGGCCAAACCGTCCCCTACTTCAGCTCAAACACCGGATCAGGCGTCTTTGCATGCATTCGCCGATTCGCTGGAGCGTGACCTTGATGCGCCCAGCCCAATGCACGAGGGAGATCAGACGCGGGCAAGCAGCCGTAAACGGTCCCGATCGGATCGTGCTGTCACCGGCCCCTCCACACAGCAATCTTTCGAGGTGCGCGTTCCCGAACAGCGCGATGCGCTGCATTTGCCCCTCAGCTGGAGGGTAAAACGCCCGCGTACCAGGATCGGGGGCGGCCTCCCGGATCCTGGTACGCCCATCGCTGCCGACCTGGCAGCGTCCAGCACCGTGATGTGGGAACAAGATGCGGCCCCCTTCGCAGGGGCAGCGGATGATTTCCCGGCATTCAACGAAGAGGAGCTCGCATGGTTGATGGAGCTATTGCCTCAGTCAGGCTCAGTCGGAGGGACGATCTGATCCGCACGGTAAGCATGAGCCAGTCGCGATAGCGGCGCGGTGATGCATGCAGATAAATGCGCCCCTTGCCCGAACGCCGTGGCTCATTGTCCCAGCCAGGGTTTACGCCAGGGTACAAGGTGTACTCGCGCAGCGGTCGCTGTTCCATGTCGCGGGCAAGCTCTCGCCAATCGAGTACATCGCCATTGAATTCTGGATTGATCAAGCGCTGCCGGGCAGCCACCGAAGGTGGCGTGCTCATGTTCGGCGGGAATTCGACAGCTGCATCGAATCCGATGTCGCGCGGGTCGGGACGTTCGAAACCCTGCACATACGCAAGGTGAATCTCGCCGATTCCGTGATCGCGACACCAACCACGCCAGCGATCGGCCGTCTGTGCGGGCTCAGGCAGCACATGTGGTCGATACACCAACAGCACCGGGCGCCCTTCGACGCGCAGGTACTTGGGATTGCGCATGTAAGTCGCAACATGCGCGATAAAGGCCAGATCGTCGTCCGCATCATGCGCTTGATCGATCAGGATCTCGTCGCCGCGGCCATCCCAGCGGCGTGCCCATTTTTCATTTGCCCAGCAAAGACAGAACGGCAGGGTGATGGTGGCGTCTTCGTGCCATTGCGTGATCGGCATTTCCAGAAGGGTCTTGCCGGCGAACCAATAGAAGTAAAAGCAAAAAGCGCCAACGCCATACTCTTGTGCTAGACGCGCTTGTCCACGCATGACATGGGGGCTGCGAAGGTCGTAGAAGCCCAGATCTGCCGGCAGCCTGGGTTGTTGGTGGCCTTCGAACTGGGGAAGCGCACGGCTGACGTTGCGCCATTCGGTGAAGCCCTTGCCCCACCATGCATCGTTTTCAGGGATTGGATGAAATTGCGGCAGATAAAACGCGATCAGTTTCGCAGGAAGCGTCTCAGGCAGGGTGGCGGTGCTGTAGGGGACATAGCCAATCGCCGCTTCGTCGCTGCGAACTGCTGGCCGTCGCGAACTGCTAGGGCGTACACGACCCCGCGCCGGTTCCGGCACCCAGCCCGCATGTCGGTCGAGAAACCAGCCGCGCCAACGGTCGCGCGTTGCGTCACTCAGCGGTATCGCACGAAATCCTGCACGCAGTAGTCCGAAAACATAGGTGCGCAGGCGCGACTGCAGCGAGCGACCGGGCGAACTCACAGATTCTGGTAGTTCGGACCCGAACCACCCTCCGGTGTGACCCAGGTGATGATTTCGTACGGGTCCTTGATGTCGCAGGTCTTGCAGTGCACGCAATTGGCCGCGTTGATCTGCAGGCGCTTGCCGGAGGGGCTGGCGGTGTCTGCGACCATTTCGTAGACGTTGGCCGGGCAGAAGCGCGTGCACGGGTTGTCGTATTCGGTCACGCAGCGGGTGGCGCACACATCGGTGTCCAGTACCTTCAGATGTACCGGCTGGTCTTCATCGTGCTCGGTGGCGGCGAAATACACCGCTTGCAGGCGATCGCGCGGTGCGAGGTCGCGGGTGACGTAGTCGCGCTCGGGTTGCTCGTACTCGCCGAGTTTGTGCAGCGCCGACCAGTCGGGTTTGTTCTTCAGCGTCCACGGCGAGGCGCCCTTGAGCGCGGTTTCCCAGGCGGCATTGAGCAGGCCGAACCACAGGCCCTTCTTGAAACCGGGCTTGATGTTGCGGACTTGCTTCAGCTCGGCCATGACGTCAGAGGCGCGCAATGCGGCATCGAATCCCCGTGGGGCCAGCTGCGATTGCACCAGGTGTTCGGCCGCCAGCATGCCGCTGCGGATGGCTTGGTGGGTGCCCTTGATCTTGGGCACGTTGAGCAGGCCGGCGGTGTCGCCGATGAGCAAGGCGCCGGGCATGTCCACCTTCGGTAGCGATTGCCAGCCACCGCTGACCAGTGCGCGTGCGCCGGCAGACAGAATGCTGCCGCCTGCCAGCAGTGGCTTGATCATCGGGTGGTTCTTCCATTGCTGGAAGGCTTCCCACGGCTGGTAGTTGGCGTCGCTGTAATCCAGCCCGCTCACGTAACCGAGCGCGATCTGGTTGTTGTCCAGGTGATACACAAAGCTGCCGCCGTAGGTGCGGTTGTCGGCGGGCCAGCCGATGGTGTGCACGATCTTGCCGGGCGTGACGCGGCCTTCGGGCACCTGCCACAACTCCTTGATGCCGATTGAATAGCCTTGTGGGTCGCTGTCGGCGGTGAGGTCGAAGCGCTTCAGCAACCGCTTGGTGAGGTGGCCACGTGCGCCTTCGGCAAGCACGGTGACCTTGGCGCGAATGTCGATGCCGGCGGTGTAGCCGGGCTTGTGCGTACCGTCTTTTGCAATGCCCATATCGCCGATACGCACGCCCACCACCTGGCCGCTTTCGTCGTGCAGCGTTTCGGCGGCGGCGAAGCCGGGGTAGATCTCCACGCCCAGCGCTTCGGCCTGCGGCGCCAGCCAGGCGCACATCGCGCCCAGGCTGACGATGAAGTTGCCATGATTACGCATGCCCGGCGGCACCACGGGGAACTTGCGCGCGCTGTCCTTGCCGAGGAACCAGAATTCGTCGTCGGTGGCCGCGACGCAAATCGGCGGCGGGTTGTTGCGCCAGCCTGGCAGCAGCGCATCCAGCGGGCCGGGCTCGATCACCGCACCGGACAGGATATGCGCGCCGATGGTGCTGGATTTTTCGATCACGCAGACGCTGATGTTCGGATCGAGCTGCTTGAGCCGGATCGCGAACGACAGCCCGGCCGGACCGGCACCGACGGTGACGATGTCGTATTCCATGACGTCACGCTCGACCGCCTCTGACGCGTGTGCGCCCACTCCCGCTTCCGACATTGCTCCGCTCCCGTTGGCTCGATGGCTGGTGTCCATTTTCCGGGATTGCATGTGACGGCGGCAAATCGGGTCGATTCATCCGCGCCATGCGGGGCTGCGTGCTAGCGTTGCCCGCATGAAGATTCGGGTGGCATTGCCGGGGGCGGAGATCGACTGGTGGCGCGGTTGGCTGCCGCACGCGCAGGCCGATGCGCTGATGCAGGCGCTGCTTGTGCAGGCGCACTGGCAGCTGCACCGCATCCGAATGTTCGGGCGCATGGTGGATTCGCCGCGCTTGAGCAGTTGGATCGGCGATCCGGAGGCGAGTTATCGCTACTCGGGCACACGCTTCTCGCCACAGCCGTGGCTGGAGGTGCTGCAGCCAGTGCGTCTGCGCCTGGAGGACGAGACCGGTCACCGGTTCAACAGCGTGCTGATTAACCGCTACCGCAGTGGCAGTGATGCGATGGGCTGGCACAGCGACGACGAGCCGGAACTGGGCGCGCAGCCATTGATTGCCTCAGTGAGCCTGGGCGCGAGGCGACGTTTCGCATTCAAGCATCGCGACGATGCGTCGGTGAAGCAGGCGTTGGAACTGGGCCACGGCGATCTGTTGTTGATGGGCGGCCAGACCCAGCGCCACTACAGACACGCCCTGCCGCGCACCGCGAAGCCGGTTGGCGAGCGCATCAATCTGACCTTTCGTCAGGTCGCGGGTGCGCGTGTGCCAGCCATACGCGGCTAGCAACATGTAGCGCGCTCGCCTGGGCGGTAAGCCCGGTGGGCGTGTCGGCCGCAGCTTGCGTGGGCGCAATCAGCAGTCCAGGTCAAACGATGAGTGGATCGAGTGCGCGGTGCCCTCACCGCTTGCGGGACACGCCGTGGACCCATCCATGGGGGGCTAGATGGCGGCATCCATGCCGCCAACGGTCCCGCAATCGGCGAGGACAGCGCACCGGAAAGTTCATTGGTGACTTTATTGAAGAGCGCGGACGCCGCGCCCAGACAATCCACTGGCTGCCGTGTTCAAGAACGAGCAGACCGCGTCGAGTCGCCGCTGGCTGCTTTTTTGAAAGCTGCGCGCACTGCCCCTTTCGACTGGTCCTTGTCCGCTCACCGTCGCGGCACCCTTGGCGGCATGGATGCCGCCAAGACACTTACAGGGACGTACGTGCAGCGTGTCCCGCGATGGTGGGCGGGCAAGGGCCCTGCAGCCACGGCACAGATCAGCCGCTCTGCAGTAGACCGGCGTGAAGTCGTCTGTCAGCTGCTTTCAGTCTGTCGGTCGCTTGCGCTTACAACGACCGCGGCAAGTGCTGGCTGTCCTGTTGCCCAGTGGTCAGCGTCCAGCCGACCAGTTCGGTGGTGACCTGGGTCAGCGCCTGCTCGAACGCGACGGCGACGGCGGCGGTATCGGTGCTGGTGGACGGGCGTGCGACCAGGAAGGTGCGCGAGGCGACCACGCGTTGATCGGTCGAATGCAGCAGTTTTGCATTGAACTCGATCGTTGCCGACGGCAGCGACTGGCTGGCGTAATCGGATTCGAAGCGGCGCAGGTCGATTGCCAGCTTGTAATCGGAGCGGATGCCGGTACCGATATGGGCCACCGCGGCGATCTTGCCAGAGTCTTCAAAGGCGCGCACCACGTTGTCTTCCAGCATGTCGGTGGCTGGCTGCGCCCAGCCGACGCCTTGATAGACCTGCAATTCGCCAGGGGTCGGGCGCACATTGATGCGCGGGCTGTCGATGATGCGTGCGGCGCTGGGCTTGGCCACCACCAGCTGCCATGCCACCTGTGGCCATGCCGGATTCGGGCTGACCCGCACGGTGGGCGAATAGATCGTGGCCGGCTTCTGGTCGCCGCCGGTCAGGACTGAGCAGCCGCCCAGCGCCAGTAACGAGACGCACAGCAAGGGACGCAACAGGCGCATGGCAGTCATTTCGGTTCGAACTCCTTGGGTGCGTCGCGGCCGAGCAGGTAGCGCGCAGGGTTGTTGTCCAGTTTGTCGCTGACCCGGCGCAGATCGCGGATCAGGCCGCGCAACTCGGTCAGTGTGGGGCCGAGCTGACCCAGCCCATCATTGGCAAAACTATTGATGGCGGCGCGGTTCTCGCCAAGGATGTTGTCGGCGTTGCCGGCGGCAGAATCCAGTTTGACCAGGGTGGCGTCGAGTTTTTCCAGAATGCCCGGCAGCTGTTGCACCAGGTTCTGATCCAGCCGCTTGATGGTGCCATTGGTGGTGGTCAGGGTGGTGTCCAGATTACGCGCGGCGTCGCGTGCGCTGACGATCAGCGCCTGCATGCCGTCGTCGTGATCGGCGATGCCGCCGCTGATCTTTTCCAGGTTCTGCAGCGTGGCCGAAATGCTGGCCACGTTCTTGTCCGACAGCATCTGGTCCATGCGTTCGACGATGCGGTTGGCGGTGTCGGTGATGTTCTGCAGCGCCGAGGGCGTGGTCTGGATGATCGGCGCATCGCTCTTGTCGATGGTGGTCAGCGCCGGCGCTTCGGGCGTGCCTCCGGAGAGCTGGATGATCGACGGGCCGGTCAGGCTGGTGATGGCCAGCTTGGCGCGGGTGTCGCTCTTGATCGGCGTGGTCGAATTGACCCGCACGAGCGCAACCACTTGGCGTGGGTCGTTCGGCGCCAGGGTCAGCTCGGTGATCGAGCCGACCGCGATGCCGTTGTACTGCACAGGGCTGCCGACCGACAGGCCGGTCACCGCCTCGCGGAACACCACCCGGTACTGCTGCCAAGTGCGGTCGGAGGAGTACTTGGCGGCCCATAAACCGAACAGCAGCAGGGCCAGCCCGGCCACGATGGTGAAGGCGCCGATCAGGACGTAATTGGCTTTGGTTTCCATGCTCAGGCGGTCTCGGTGGAGTCGGTCTTGGCCGCGCGCGCAGCGCGGGCGCGCGGACCGTGGAAATAGTCCTGGATCCAGGGGTGATCGATCTGCTCGACCTCGGACAGCGGCGCGTTGGCGATCACCTTGCGATCGGCCAGCACCGCAATGCGGTCGCAGATGGCGTACAGCGTATCCAGGTCGTGGGTGATCAGGAACACGGTCAGGCCCAGGGCTTGCTGCAGGGTGCGGATCAGGCGGTCGAAGGCGGCCGCGCCGATCGGGTCCAGCCCGGCGGTGGGTTCGTCCAGGAACAGCAGCGGCGGATCCAGCGCCAATGCACGTGCCAGTCCGGCACGCTTGCGCATGCCGCCGGACAATTGCGAGGGCAGCTTGTCCAGCGCATCGGCCGGCAAACCGGCCAGCTTGATCTTCAGCAGCGCCAGCTCGAAATACCAGCGCTCCGGGAACTCCCCGTGGTGTTCCTTCAACGGCACCTGCACGTTTTCGCCCACGGTCATCGATGAAAACAGCGCCCCGTCCTGGAACAGCACGCCGGTATTGCGGGTGATGTGCTGGCGGTCGGCGAACCGGCCCGAGCGTGCATCCGCACCGAGCACGTGGATGCTGCCGGCATCCGGCTCGCGCAGGCCCAGGATGCTGCGCATCAACACCGATTTGCCCGTGCCCGAACCGCCGACCACGCCCAGAATCTCGCCGCGGCGCACGTCCAGATCCAGGTCTTCGTGCACGGTCTGGCGACCGAACCGGTTGGTCAGCCCGCGCACGGAAATCGCCAACTGATCGTCGTGGGCGTCAGTCTCCGGGCCGGGATGGGCCAGTGGGGATTCGGGAGTGATCACAGCACTTTTCTTCCAAATACCACGACAAGCGCCGCGCTGCGGTTTTGCACGAATCCCAGATCCTGAATGTCGAATCCCGCCTCCATCACCACCCCATCTTCATGAACCACAACGCCGCAATCGCGTCGAGGATGATGACCAAGGAAATCGTCTGCACCACCGAGGAGGTGGTGCGTTCGCCCACCGATTGCGCGGTGCCGCTGACCTTCAAGCCTTCCAGGCAGCCGATCAGGCCGATCACCAGCGCAAACAACGGTGCTTTCGAGAGCCCGACCAGGAAATGCCGCAGCTGGATGGTCTCGTGCATGCGCGCCAGGTACATCTGCGGCGGGATATCCAGGTCGAACGCACCCACGGTGACGCCACCGGCCAGGCCGGCGATCATCGCGATGAAGGTCAGCAGCGGCAGGGTGAAGATCAGCGCGAGCAGGCGCGGAATCACCAGCAGGTCGATCGGGTCCAGGCCCAGGGTGCGGATGGCATCGACCTCTTCGCGCGACTTCATCGCACCGATCTGCGCGGTAAACGCGCTGGCGGTGCGCCCGGCCAGCACGATGGCGGTGAGCAGCACGGCGAATTCGCGCAGGAAGGCGATGCTGACCAGCTCCACCACGTAAATTTCCGCGCCGAAGTCGCGCAGGATGGTCGAGCCCAGGAACGCGATCACCGCGCCCACCAGGTACGACAGCAGCACCACCAGCGGCACCGCATCCAGGCCCACCTGCTCCATGTGGTGCACGGTGGAGGTGAGCCGGAAACGGCGCGGCTCGTGGATCAGCCGCATGATCTTGACCAGGTTTTCGCCCAGAAAACTGTT
Organism: Xanthomonas sp. JL1; assembly: GCF_038405005.1. NCBI lineage: Bacteria > Pseudomonadati > Pseudomonadota > Gammaproteobacteria > Lysobacterales > Lysobacteraceae > Xanthomonas > Xanthomonas sp. JL1. The sequence continues at coordinate 25,043 of NZ_JBBYGR010000025.1, forward strand.
CAACTCCAGGATGTCCTGGCCGATGCGGTGGGTGGCCCGACCCAGGCGGTCGAGCGCAGCGACGAAGCCGTAATCGCGTTTGGGCTTGGGGCGCTCGTCGTTGAGCTCCTCGATGGTGCACACCAGCGCCTGATGCTCATCGCGGAAATCGATCGCGTCTTCCTTCAGTCCAATCCGGCTGGCAAAGCGCAGCAACTGCAGCACGCCTGCCGAATCCAGCTGCTGGATGCCGCGCGCGTCGATGCGGCGCACCCCGTCGGGCACGGTCTGTAGCAATTCTGCCTGGGGCAGGGCGGTCGCCAGGACCCAACTGCCAGCGAGGCGGAGCTGCGCCTGATCCTGCGAGTCTTGTTCGATGCGTGGAGGTTGCGGTTTGATCATGGGTGGCCTGTCCGTGGCGCCAGCATACAGGGACGGTGTGAGCGACGGATGGGGGCGCGGCATCAATGGTGTGCCTGCGGCCATCTAATAAGCACGCCGGCCACGCGCGCTGCGGCATACACTGTCGGCCTCGCCGACCACGGCGTTTCTCCGATCCGACCCACCACGCATGTCCGCTGCCACCGTTGTCCTCCCGTCCGCCAGCGCCACCTACGCCCAGCGCGTCGCCTTCGTGTCCGAAATCGCCTGTCGCCTGCATTCCTATGGCACCACCGCGCAGCGGCTGGAGGCGGCGTTGGTCGGGCTCTCGCAGAAGCTGGGCCTGGACTGCGAGCCGTGGTCCAACCCCACCGGCATCATCCTGAGCTTCAGCGACCCGACCAAGGCGATCGGTTCCAGCGACATCACCCGGGTGATTCGCCTGGCCCCGGGCGAGATCGATCTGTACAAGCTCAGCTTGGCCGACTACGTGGCAGACAGTGTGGCCAACGGGCGCATGAGCATTGCGCAGGGCCACACCGCATTGCGCCGGCTGGACCGTGAAGTGGGCCGGCGCGGCAAGGCCATGCAGGTGCTGGCCTTCGGGCTGGCCGCAGCGAGCGTGGCCGGGCTGTGGAAGCTGCCATGGCTGGATATCGCCACGGCGGGAGCGATCGGCATGTCGATTGGCCTGCTCACCCAGTACACCGACAAACGTGCTGCCACCAAGGAAGCCGGCGAAGCGCTGGCCGGCCTGCTGGCCGGGGTGGTGGCGTCGCTGGTGGCCTCGTTATTGGGGCCGTTGAATCTCAATACGGTGATCATCGCCTCGCTGGTGGTGCTGCTGCCAGGGATGTCGCTGACCAATGCCTTCAACGAGCTGGCCAGCCAGCACTGGGTTTCCGGCACGGCGCGCCTGGCCGGTGCCGTCACCACGGTGCTTAAGCTGACGGTGGGGGCGGTCATCGCGGTGACGCTGACGCAGTTGGTTGGCCTGAATCCCCAGGTGGCCGCGTTGCGGCCGCAGGCCGGTTGGGTGGAATTGGCGTCGTTAGTGGTGGCCGCTTATGCGTTTGCGGTGCTGTTCAAAGCCAATCGACGCGATTATTTATGGATCATGGCGGCGGCCATGCTCAGCTATGTCATTGCGCGTTGTGCTGGGCATGCCTGGGGCGGCCCTGTCGGGGTATTCGCCTCGGCCATGACATTGACCGCTGCGGGAAATCTTTTCGGGCGCGTGGTCCACAAACCTGGTGCGATGATCCGTTTGCCCGGCATCATCATGCTGGTTCCAGGGGGCGTCAGTTTGCGTGGCTTTTTGACCCTGGTGCAGCAACAGGATGTCAGCGTGGGACAAGCGGCACTATTGGCAGTGACCAATATCGTGATGGCATTGATGGCCGGATTGCTGTTCGGCAATCTGCTGATTCCGGCGCGCAAGAATTTATGAGCCGGGGGAAAATGCCGCGCAATAAAAACGCCGGCATTGCCGGCGTTTTTATTGGTTTGGATCAACCAGCCTTGGACTTCCTGGTGGCGCGCTTGGTGACGGCTTTACGCGCCGAGGCCTTCTTGGCCGTTGCCTTCTTCACACCGCCGACCTTGCTGATCAGAAAGTCTTCGACTTTCTTGCCAGCGGCGGTCAGCTCTGCCAGCCAGCGCGGCTGCTTGCCACGGCCAGTCCAGGTTTCCTGGGCGTTGGCGGGGTTGCGATACTTCGGCGGCACCTTGCCCAGCTTGCGGCCGGCACGCGGGCCCGGCTTGGCGGCACCAGCCGGACGGCCCGGGCCAGCAGTGGCGGAAGCGCCAAACAATTCTTCAATGGAATAACCCTGCGCTTTTGCAGCGCGGGTCAGTTGCGTGCGGACCTTGGCGATCGGCGCGCGCTCGGCAACCAAGGTCTGCTGCTTCTTTGCATTTTTGATCAGGGCAGCCAACTGCTTGGCCGACAGGCGACTAAGATCGATCGACATCACGACTCCGGAAGATGAGAGAGAAAGAATGCCGGTCCGTGGCAGCGATGGCCATCATAATGTCAGAAAACGGGTATGACAAATGCGCCGCAATAATTCGGTGCCTTCTGTTCATCCGTTCGGAGCTGCTGCCGGGGTTTGATCAACGTCCCAGGCGGGAGAATAATCCGGCTTTATCCAGGTTTTCGGCTGCAGCGGCGGTGCGGGCGCGATATTCAAATGTGCCGGCCGCCAATCCGCGTTCCGAAACCACCACGCGATGCGGAATACCCAGTAGTTCCATATCGGCAAACATCGCACCCGGACGCAAGCCGCGGTCGTCCAGCGCTGCATCCAGGCCAGCGGCAATCAATTCGTCCAGCAAGGCCTGAGCGGCGGAAACCACCTGTGCGTCCTGCTTGGGATTGATCACGCACACCACCACTTGCCACGGCGCCATCGGCGCGGGCCAGATGATGCCGGCATCGTCATGGTTCTGTTCGATTGCCGCGGCCACGATGCGCGAAATACCGATGCCGTAGCAGCCCATTTTCATCACCGCCACCTTGCCGCCCTCGTCGATGACGGTGGCTTGTAGTGCCTGCGCATACTGGCTGCCGAGCTGGAACACGTGTCCCACTTCAATGCCACGGGCCAGACGCAGTTCGCCGCCATCGGCCGCGCGCTCGCCTTCGACCACGTTGCGCACATCGGCCACCGTTTCCGGTTCGGGCAGATCGCGGCCCCAGTTGACGCCGACCAGATGCGCGCCGGACACATTGGCGCCGACCACGAAATCGGCCAGTGCCGCGACATCGCGGTCGGCCACCACGCGTACCGGGCGCGCGGTGTTCACCGGGCCCAGGAAGCCCGGCTCGCAGCCAAGGTGCGCGCGGATTTCGGTCTCATTGGCCAGGCGGTAGCCGGCCAGTCCGGGCACCTTGGCCAACTTGATCTCGTTGACCGCATGGTCGCCACGCACCAGTGCCAGCACGAAGCCGGCCTCGGTCATCACCGCCACCGACTTGACCGTGCGCTGCAGCGCGATGCCGAGCAACTGGGCAACGTCCTCACAGGTTTTCTGGGTGGGCGTTGCCACCTGCTGCATCGCTTCGCTTGCAGCGGCGCGCGGAGCAGGCAATGCGGCACTGGCGGTTTCCACGTTGGCGGCGTAATCGGAGCCGGTGGAGAACGCCAGCGAGTCTTCGCCGGAGTCGGCGATGACGTGGAATTCCTGCGAGGCATCGCCGCCGATGGCGCCCGAGTCGGCCTGCACGGCGCGGAAATCCAGCCCCAGGCGGGTGAAGATGCGGGTGTAGGCGGCGCGCATGTTGTCGTACTCGCGCGCCATGTCCGCATCGGTGAGATGGAACGAGTACGCGTCCTTCATCAGGAATTCGCGCGCACGCATCACGCCGAAGCGCGGGCGGATTTCATCGCGGAACTTGGTCTGGATCTGATAGAAATTCAGCGGCAGCTGCTTGTAGCTGTTGATTTCCTGGCGTGCGAACTCGGCCGCCGCTTCTTCGGCGGTGGGGCTATAGCAGAACTCCTGCTCCTTGCGGTCCTTGATCTTGAGCAATTGCCCGCCGAACTTCTCCCAGCGGCCGGTGGCGTCCCACAGCTCGCGCGGCTGGATGGTGGGGAACAGCACTTCCACCGCGCCGGCGCGGTCCATCTCTTCGCGCACGATGGCCTCGACCTTGCGCAGCACGCGCAGGCCCAGCGGCGACCAGGTGTACAGCCCGGAGGCCAGCTTGCGGATCATGCCCGCGCGCAACATCAGGCGGTGGCTGACCAGCTCGGCGTCGGCCGGGGTTTCCTTGGTGGTGTGCAGGTGGAACTGGGAAAGACGCATCGGGCTTCGCTTGGGCGGAAAGCCCATAGTTTGCCAGTCTCGCGCCCTGCTGGTCATTGCCGGGCGTGCTTTGCGGGGTGTCGCCGGCCGCAATGGGCCGGTGCGTGGCGGCTATTGGGTCGCCGGGCCGCCCGTGGCTGCCGGCTTGCAGTACGCCTTGACGGCGGCATCGGCCAGGTTTCGTTGGGTCGCGCGGGTTTCCTGGTCCAATACGGCGCCAGGCTTGCCATCGGCGCCGGCAGCCATGGAGACATCACCCTTGCCGCTGAGCAATTCCAGGTTGCGGCGTGCGGTAAGGCAGTCGGCGGATTCGGGCGCCGCTGTCGGTGCTGCGGCAACGGCGGCGGTACCGCTGCGCGCATCGATCTGGCGCGCTTCATAGCGCTGGCCGGTCGGTGGCGGGGTTTCGGTGTAGTGGGTCACGCTCTTGGCGTCCTTCCACTTATAGATATCAGTCGCGCCGGCGGCGGCACTGACCAGCATCAACAGGGCGCAAAGCCCGGACGACAGTTGCATGTGGCTTCCCCTGGATGATTCCTACCGTCATTGCAGCATCCACGGCCGGCGCTGGCAAGTGATGGGCGCGCAGGGTGCTGAACCAGCAAGCGCGCTACCGCCGGACGGACCTCAGGCCCTACACTTGGCGGATGGATGAGATGAGACCGCCCCCGCGCTCGCGCACGATTTACCTGCTGCCGAACCTGTTCACCACTGCCGGGCTGTTTTCCGGTTTCTACGCGATCATCGCCGCCGCCAATGGGCAGTTCGTCCAGGCCGCCATGGCGGTGTTCGTGGCTGCGGTGATGGACGGGCTGGATGGTCGGGTTGCGCGCCTGACCAATACCAGCAGCGAATTCGGCGTGCAGTACGACTCGCTGGCCGATCTGGTCAGCTTCGGCATGGCCCCGGCGCTGGTGATGTACCACTGGTCGCTGTCGGCGCTGAAGTACGACAGCAATGTGATGGGCCGGGTCGGTTGGTCGGCTGCCTTCCTGTATGCGGCCTGCGCCGCGTTGCGGCTGGCACGTTTTAATACCCAGGTCGGCGTGGTCGACAAGCGCTGGTTCATTGGTCTGGCGAGTCCCGCGGCGGCTGGGCTGATGATGTCCTTCGTGTGGGCGTTTGCGGACGACAGCCTGGGGTTCGATGGCGAGCAGCTGCGCTATGTGGCGTTGGCGATCACGGTGGTCTCGGCATTGTTGATGGTCAGCCGGATGCGCTTCTGGAGCTTCAAGGGTGGTGCCCGTGGTCCACGTGCCGACCGCGTGCCATTCCTGGCGTTGGCGATCGCCACGGTGGTGATTGCGCTATTGGTGATCGACCTGGCGCGCTCCTTTCTGGTGATCGGCGTGCTGTATGCCTTGTCTGGCCCGCTGATGTGGCTGTGGCGACGTTGGCGGCGCGTGCCAGAGCTGCCATGAGCGCGTTTTCGTGAGCGAGCCGCCGTCCGAGCCGATGTGGTCCGATCTGCAGGTGTCGTATCTGCAGGCGTTGGGGCACACCGTGTATCTGGATCGCGATGCGGCCGATGCGTTGCCTGCGCCTGTCGAAGTTGCCGAGCGCGCAGAGATGGCCGCACCGGCGCGCGTGGAGCGTGGGCCGCAGTCTGCAGTGGTGAGTACGCCCGTCGCGCGGCGCAGCGCGACGGCCGCTCCAGCCGAAGCGCCACGTGCGCCAAACACTGCGCCAGCAGCGGCGCCGCAACGGCGCAGCCGCGTCGGCATGCCGGATCGTCTGCAGATGGCCTTGTTGCGCGCGTCCGGTTGCAATCCGGGCGACCCTGCGACACAGGCCTTGATGGTCTCCTGGCCGTTGGCAGAACTGCGCGGCAATCCGGCTGCCAAGCGTGCGCTGTGGCCGCAGCTGCGCGCGTTGCGGCGGCGTCGGGACCCCGCGTGAGCGCATTGAACGTGCCGCAACCCACCGCGTTGCGCGCAATGCGCGAGAGCGACCTGGAGGTGGTGATGGAGATCGAGCTCCGCGCCTATCCGTTTCCGTGGACGCGCAACATCTTTCGCGACTGTCTGCAGTCCGGCTATCCCGGCTGGGTGATGGAGCAGGGCGGTCGGGTCATCGGCTATGGCGTGATCAGCATCGCCGCCGACGAGGCGCATGTGCTGAACGTCTGCATCGCACCGGAAGCGCAATCGCAAGGCCACGGGCGCGTGTTGCTACGCGCGCTGATCAAGGGCGCCTGCGATCGCGGCGCGCGGCGCGCGTTTCTGGAAGTGCGCCCGTCCAATCCATCCGCGATTGCGCTGTATCACTCCGAAGGCTTCAACGAAATCGGCCGCCGTCCGCGCTACTACCCATCCCACAGCGGGCGCGAAGATGCGTTGGTGATGGCGATCGAGTTGTTCTTCGAAGGGTTCTCCTGAGCGCACGCCGTCGTCGTTGAGGACGCGGCTGGTTGCTGCTGCCGCGATACCAGTTCGGGTCGCTGGCTGCCGACGATGACGGTTGTGGATGACTGAGAACGAGTGCCGGCGCCAGTGCGTGTTTGCGTCTGTACGGTCAGCTTGCTTGTGTGGCGCGACTAGACGTTGCGCGAAGCCGATGCCGCCGCCGCGCCCACTGGTGCAACGCCGCTATCAGCCTTGAGGGCTCTCCAACGATTCAGTGCGGTACGCGATGGCATGCAGCGCGGATCGTGTTGGAGCGCGGACGCGCAGCAGAGATGCTTTGCCCCGCGCTTTCCTTGCGATGCGCGATTGACCCGATAGACGCCAATGCCTAGGTGCTGACGGAGAGAGACTGCGCTGGGCGAACCTTCGGCCACTCAGTCGTCGAATTCGATGCTTGCGCTGAGTCATTGCGCTCCCCACCTGCGCGTGGAGCGTTCGGCGAGCCGCGCTTGCCTGGTTAGTTCTACTGTGTTACAAATAATCTTACCTTTGTGCCACTATGGGAAGACCTTCAGGCCGCGCGGGAGAGCTGTGTTGAATAGGACACTGGAAGTGCGTTTTGAACAGTACGAGGAAGTAGTTGCTGCCGCCCTGTCCCATGCGGATCGCAAACAGCCCGCACACTGGTACCTGAAGCTGAGGTTTCCCCACATTTCTTCCTGCGAGATCAAGCACTTGTTGCATCAAGGCGTGGAAGAAGGTGCGCGCATGGGGCACGCTTCAAGGTGACTAAG